>JBGTHN010000698.1:0-2628 GCA_041746235.1 Pyrinomonadaceae bacterium
CACAATGGTCAAAAAAAGCGAAAACAAAACTGAAACGTAATGGTCGGAACGCGAGCGTCCCGCTTGCAATGAGCATTTCTTAAATGCGAAAGAAAATATGGCGAACTTTAGAGATCAGATAAATCTTTAAAGTTCGCCAAGTCTTTTTTCGTGCTTTCGCACTCATTGCAAGCGGGACGCTCGCGTTCCGACCAAATAACTTTTCCCAATTTGCTAACCAAATTTTTCTCTCATAAAATTCTATTTAATGAAAGTAACAATCGGACAAATCAACACGACAAACGGCGACATTGAAGGAAATGTTGCTAAAATTTTGCATACAATTGAGAAAGCAAAAGCCGATGGTTCGGATCTGGTTGTTTTTCCCGAACTTGCGATTCACGGTTACACTTCGCAGGATTGGTTTCAAGATCACGACATAATTCGTGATTGCCACAAACCGCTTGAAGAAATTATTCCCGCAACAAAAGGAATTACCGCAATTGTCGGCACGATTCGCAAAAATGATGAAACCGACGGACGCAGACTTTTTAATTCGGCGGCGGTAATGCACGACGGTAAACTTTTGGGATTTGCCGATAAAACACTTTTGCCCGAATACGATGTTTTTGATGATCCGAGATATTTTGAACCAAGCGAACACAGAAAACTTTTTGAAATAAACGGCGTAAAGATCGGCGTGGCGGTCTGCGAAGATTTTTGGAACGACAAAACTTTTTGGAAAGGCAGACTTTACGATGTTGATCCGACCGACGAATTGATCGAAATGGGAGCGGATTTAATTGTTTCGGTCAACGCTTCGCCGTTTAACAAAGGCAAAATAAAATTGCGTTGCGATATGGTCGCACATCGGGCGAAGGCTCAGACAATTCCGATCGTTTTTGTAAATCTCGTCGGCGGAAATGACGGGATTATTTTTGATGGAGCGAGTCTTATTGCCGACGAAGAAGGCGATATAATTTTGCAAGCGACTGCGTTTGAAGAATTTGTTGAAACGGTTGAATTAGATGTTCGCAAACCTGATGCTAGAGGAATTACAGGCGATGAAATTGAAACAATTCGCCGAGCGTTGGTTTTAGGAATTCGTGATTATGCAGGAAAAAACGGTTTCAAAAAAGCCTTGTTGGGACTTTCGGGCGGAATTGATTCAACGCTTGTCGCAACTCTCGCCGCCGAAGCGATCGGTGCGGAAAATCTTCTATGCGTAATGATGCCTTCGCCATTTTCTTCGGAAGGAAGCATTTCGCATTCGGAAAAACTCGTTAAAAATCTAGGTTGCGAATCACGAATCGAACCGATTTCCGATGCGTTTGAAGTTTTATTAAAACAATTAGAATTCCAAAAACCGAAAAAAGGCGGCGAAAACCTTGCGGCGGAAAATATGCAATCCCGCATACGCGGCTTAATTTTAATGGCAATTTCCAACGCCGAAGGTCGCTTGCTTTTATCAACGGGCAACAAGAGCGAACTCGCTGTCGGATATTGCACGCTTTACGGCGACACAAATGGCGGTTTAGCAGTTATCGGCGATGTTCTCAAAACCGAAGCCTACGCAATTTCGCGGCATATAAATGAATCCGCCGGAAAAGAAATAATTCCAATCGAAATAATCGAAAAAGCTCCGTCCGCCGAACTCGCACCAAATCAATTTGATGCCGATTCTTTGCCGCCATATCCTCTGATGGATCCGGTCTTAAAACTCTATTTTGAAAACAAACTCTCGCCAAATGAAATAATCGCCAAAGGACATGATGCCGATCTGGTTTACACACTTCTAAACAAAGTAGAATCACCCGCCAACGAATTTAAACGCCGCCAACTTCCGCCGACTTTGATTGTTTCCAAAAACGCCATCGGAGTTGGAAGACGCAGACCAATTACGCATAAATATCGGAGAATCTTTAAACAATTCTAAATAGTTGCCGGAAAGTTCTCAGAGTTTCAGAAAGTTGCAGAGTTGTTGGAATTAAGCACATTAGCTGATCTCAAAATCCCCGATAACATTCTTATTAACTGCACACTTCCTAATTATGTTTTACTGATTCGGCTTCAATTCTCTCGGAATAGTCATCAATTCCGTTTGTCTTCCGTCAATATAATAAGTCTTTGTCCCGTCAAAAAACGCATCTTCTTCAAGCATTATTCTGATCTCTTTATCCCATTCTTTAATAAAAGTTGCGGCGTTGAGTTCGATGGAATGAGCCGTGTTTTCGTAGAGCGGATAATCGCCGTTTATGGGAACTCCGCCTTGTTGATCCCATAAACCGATGGTTGTTCCGGCGGCGTGTCCGTGGAAACCGATCGGGTGCGTGTAGATCGTGCATTTGATGTTTTCGGTTTTGCATTGGTCGAGCGACATTTTTAGGATTTGATTGCCGGTTCTGCCTGTTTTGAAATTTCCGGTCAGAATATCCTGCACGCGATTTCCTGTTTTAAACGCGTCTTGCAAGAATTTCGGCGGTGATTTTTCGCCTGCTTTTAAAACATAAGCGTGTTGCTGCGTGTCTGAGTTCAAACGCAAATATGTGATGCCAAAATCGACGTGAAGCAGATCGCCGGGCAAAATAATTTGATCTTCAGGACGGTCGGAAAATGCTCGTAGATGTTCAAAAGATTCGGGGTCTTTGC
>JBGTHN010000699.1:0-3213 GCA_041746235.1 Pyrinomonadaceae bacterium
CAAAACAACTTCCAATGCAAATGCCGCAAATGATGACGGCTTTGTTGCCCAAATTCTCGATACAAAACTCGATTCAGTCGGTGTTTTCCGTCCAACTGCGACGTTTCAAGTTACACAATCAACTGCTAATATCGTTACTCAAACTTTGCCGAACACCACACCACTTGCCGGACAGAGAGGCGTTTCCGGTGATTTTGACGGAGATGGCGTTGACACTATTGGTTCGTTCACCAATGGCGTTTGGAAGGTTCGGAATATTAATTTTATAAGCATTAATCTCCCTGCGAAAACCATCAATTTCGGTCAAGCCGGAGATTTGCCAGTCGTCGGTGATTGGGATAACGACGGTATTGATACGCCGGGAGTTTTCCGTCCGAATGCGGCACAATTTCTGCTGACAAATTCAACCGCAACTAATCCAACCGTGGATATTACGGTAAATTTTGGTCTTAACGGAGATTTACCTGTTTCGGGTGATTGGAATGCAGATGGTTTTGATTCGGTAGGTGTTTATCGCCCAACCGATGGCATTTCATTCTTAACGGATGATAATGTTCTAAGTCCAAACATTGACCAAACTGTATTTTTAGGAATTGCCGAAGACCTGCCGACAGCAGGCGATTGGGACGGCAACGGTTTTGACACAATCGGTCTTTGGCGACCTTCAACCCAAGAGTTTTTCCTTACTAATGACCATATCAATATTGCTGCTACCTTCGTTTTCGGACAAATCAACGGTCAACCAATTGCCGGAGATTGGGACGGAGTACCAAACTAATAAGGAAAAACTATTTTGGAATAAACAGTGAGCAATTTTAAATCGCTCACTGTTTATTATTTTTTAGCCCGACTTTAAAAAATTCGCACCGTATAAGAAACCTTAAATCCACGTCCACGTTCGGGAACAAGGTCTTTTAGAAAATTAACGTGGTTGCGATAAAGTTTGTCGCCTAAATTTTGTCCGCCGAATGTGAATATATGAGCGGTGCGATCAACTGCAAACGTGTAAGAACCGTTGATATTGAACAAGCCGTATCCTGCCGTCGAAGTTTCCAGCGGAAAGATATTCGAGTTTCGGGCGGAAACAAATAATGCTTCGGGTCTGACGCTCAAGCCTTTGTATTTAATATCAACTCCGATCCTTGCCCTTGCAGGAGTTATTCGCGGCGGTGCGAATCCGAAATCTTTTAGCTCCGCATTGACAATATCACCGACGAAAAATGCTCCGAGATATTGATTTATATCAACTTCCAAAGACGCATCGGCTCCATAATAGCGGGCATCGCTTTGGCTAAACCGTATAACCGGCAAACCGTCTTCAACGTCAATATTCCCATCACCATCTTCATCAAGCGGAGAACCGAAAACGAAATTACTTATATCGTTGTAAAAGAAACTTCCGTTAAAACGAACGCGATCTGTATTTTGACGAAAACTTAATTCGATCCCGTTCGAGCGTTCACGTTCAAGCAAAGTATTGCCTTGCTCAAATGTAACCGTTCCGATGTGCGGTCCAAAATTATACAACTCTTCCATTGCTGGCGAACGATAGGAACTTGAAAAACTTCCGATAAATGCACCGCCTTTCCAGACTTCAAATCTCGCTCCGATTGAACCGGAAAACCCTGTAAAACTAAGATCGGGCAAGGCTTCATTAACCGGATTATAACTATTCGTTTCAATCCTTCCACCGAATTGCAAAGCAACCTTTTCAAAACTGAGTTCCTGCAAAGCAAACGCCGCAAAATTATTTTGTCTAACTCTGCCTTCGATCAAGGCTTCTGCACCGACATTTAGAAAAGAACGTCTGTAACCATCAAAACCGAATTGTCCCGAAAGATTTTTATATTTTTGCTGTTTAAAAACACTTCGATACGAAAAAACATCATTATCGAATGTCGTCGCAATATCATCTATGCCATCTTCCGTTTCAATTTCATTATGGCGATAATCCGTAAAATCCAACGAAAATGTTCCCGCTGTGATCGGAGCTTTCAGATCACGAAATCCGCCGATAAAACGGTAATTGTTCCGACGCATTTTTATATCAATTTGCTCTTCCGGAACAGGCGGAAGTTGGTCAGCAAAGATTCGTTTCAGTTCATCAATGTCATAAACACACTCTTCTCCACCTTTTCCTAATTCTTCTTTGCCGCCGCCGCAATCAATCCCGCCGTTGATAATGCTTAATAATTCTCTCGATTCAAAAAGCGGTGCGTATGGAATCCCGTAACGCCTGCGGTCGAACGTAACCGTTCCGCGTCCAAAATATTTGTCCGTAAAATATCCGTAACTTCCAGATGTTCCGAATGATCTCGCACCGGAATTTGGAATTCGTCCGAGAGGAGTTTCAAAATCTCCTTCACGACTCAAATTCGTGTTCAAACCGAACAAATTTTTCTTGTAACCGTATTCGATTCCACCCGCGATCACGCCTTGTCGGTCAACCGTTCCGCCGTAAGTCGAGAAATATCCGCGAACGCCCGAATGAGCAATATATTCATCGTTAGTTACAGCATTAACCACTCCACCAATCGCATTGCTGCCGTAAAGAAGAGTTGCCGGACCTTTGATAACCTCGATTCGTTCTAAATTAAAAGGCGAGATCGGTTCACCGTGATCGCCCGATGTTGAGCCAAGTGAACCGCTTCGGATTCCGTTTTCAGCGACTAAAACCCGATCACCTTCAAAACTTCTGATCGAAGGACGCGACGTTCCCGAACTCCCGAATGAACGATTGCTTACTCCCGCTTCGGTTTGCAAAACTTCTCCGATCCCGATACTTGCATTTTTGGAGATTCTCGTTGAACCGACTGAATTTACTGATGAAAAGGATTCATAAACCGACTCGCCTTCACCCGTTGCCGTAACGGTAACTTCAGCATTTATAGACCTAATACTAATTATAAAATCAAGCGTGACCGATCCGCCGTTTGTCGTTACTTTTGGAACCTTATCGGCGAATCCCTCGATGTGTGTAATAACTGTGTGTGTGCCGTTCGGCACGTTCGTAAAAATATATCTGCCGTTTTCATTTGTTTCGACATTAAGATTCAAATCTTTTATCTCAACTCTAACTCCGACGACCAAACTGCCATCAATCTCATTCGTAACTGTTCCGCTCAAAGTTGAATTCTGAGCAAATGCCGAAATTGAAATTGTAAATAAAAAAACTGTAACTGCGATTAATTTTATAAATTTATTCATTATTAT
>JBGTHN010000700.1:0-2846 GCA_041746235.1 Pyrinomonadaceae bacterium
TAATTATAATTATTGTCTTGTTCATAATTCGCAGAATAATTTTGTTGTTCGTCTATCGAAGCACAAAAGATGTTGCGGCTCGGTATCGTTGGCGAAAAACTACGAGTTACCTTAATTTTGTTCTGACGGTTTTTATTGTCGGCAGCGTTTGGTTTCGCGGATTTCAATCACTTTCAACTTATCTCGGTTTAGTTTCGGCAGGTATCGCAATCGCATTGCAAAATCCGTTGCAAAACCTCGCTGGATGGGCATTTATTTTGTGGCGGAGACCTTTTCATGTTGGTGATAGAATTGAGATCGGAGATGTCAAAGGTGATGTTATTGACCAGCGAATATTTATGTTTTCGTTGATGGAGATCGGCAACAGAGTTGATGCTGAACAAAGCACAGGTCGTGTTATGCACATTCCGAACGGCAAGGTTTTTAGCGAACCTTTGGCAAATTATACCGATGGCTTTCAATATATTTGGAACGAAATTCCCGTGCTACTGACATTTGAAAGTGATTGGGAAAAAGCAAAGGAAATTTTGACCGAAATAGCTGTAAATCGCGGAGAAGAATTTTCGCAGACAGCCGAAGATCAGATCAGACAAGCCGCCAGCAAAATGATGATATACGTCGGCAAACTCACGCCGATCGTTTACACATCGGTCAAGGATAGCGGCGTTTTGCTGACGATCCGTTATATCTGTAATCCGCGTCGCCGTCGCGGTTCGGAGCAAGAAATCTGGGAAGACATACTTTACGCTTTTGCCGAACACAAGGATATTGATTTTGCCTATCCGACACAGAGATATTATCAAAATCATCTCGAAGGCAAACCCGAAGCACGAGCCGATATTGAAGGAATCTCGATTCAAGAATGAACAGAACAGACCTTGATAATATCAAAATAGTTTCAATGGCTTCGGAAGATTTGAATGATGTTTTGGAAATTCATTTTGAATGCGGTTTGAGTCCTTGGACATTACTTGATTATCAAAAAGAAATTGAAAATAAAGATTCGCTAAACTTCGTCGCAAAGCAAAATGAAAAGATTATCGGATTTGCTATTGTGAGAATGCATTTGGGAGCGGAAAATGTTTATGACTCAGCAGAAATTTATAACATTGCCGTCAGCAATTCATTTCAAACAAAAGGAATCGGACAAAAATTATTTGATAGAATAGTTAGCAAATTGAAAACTGAAAATATTTCCGAAATTTGGCTGGATGTTCGAGAATCAAATAAAAAAGCGATAAAATTTTATTTGAAAAACGGATTCGTCCAAGAATTCGTGCGAAAGGATTATTATAATCATCCTTTGGAAAACGCTTTTATTTTAAAGCTGACATTAAAAAATATCTAAGTTCTATTGTTATGAAAAATATGAAAATCAAACGAATTTTATTTGTTTTAACGATCATCGGTTTGGCGGCTAATTTAGCTTTTTCTCAGACATCAGTTGATGATCTGATGAAAATTGAACGGGTGAAAAATGCTTTTGAATATATCAAACAAATCGAACCTGAAACGATCGAAGAGCAAATACAGATCGCCGAAATTCCTGCACCGACATTTGAAGAACAAAAACGCGGCGAATATTTCAAAAAGCGTTTTACCGAACTTGGTTTAAAGAATGTGCGAATTGATGCAGTTGGAAATGTCATCGGCGAACGACTTGGAACAGGCGGAAAAGAAGCACCAACTTTAGTTTTAGCCGCTCATCTCGACACGGTTTTTGCGATGGACACGCCACTTAAAACTGTTCGGGAAGGAAATATTATAAAAATTCCGGGAATCGGTGACGATGCTCGTGGTTTGACACTTTTAATTGCGATTGCTAGAACTCTCGACAAACACAAAATTGAAACTATCGGAAACATAATTTTCGTTGCCAATGTCGCCGAAGAAGGTTTGGGCGACCTGAAAGGAGTTCGGCATCTTTTTAATGAAGAATTAAAAGGCAAGATTACTCACTTTATTTCGATTGACGGAACAGGTATGGCAGTTACAACCGGAGCGGTCGGAAGCAAGCGTTATCGTGTAACTTTCTCAGGTCCGGGCGGGCATTCTTACGGAGATTTCGGGATGGCGAATCCGATTCACGCCGTAGGTCGGCTTATCGCAAAGGTTTCGGAATTTCAAACTCCGATCGAACCGAAAGCAACTTTCAGCGTTGGAATGATACGCGGTGGAACAAGCGTAAATTCCATCGCACGCGAAGCGTCATTTGACATAGATATGCGTTCGCCAGATCCTTATGAACTCGACAAACTCGACAAATTATTCAAGCTAAACGCAAAAGCCGCACTCGACGAGGAAAACGCTCGTTGGAATAACAAAGGAAAATTGGATTTGGATATAAAACTTATCGGCGACCGACCGACGGGAACGCAATCGCAGAATTCGCAAATAATCCAAATCGCCGCATCTGCCAATAAGTTTATGAATATCGAAAACGATTTCGGTTTTGCCAGCACGGATGCAAATATGCCGATCAGCATTGGCATTCCGGCAATAATGATCGATGGTGGCGGAGTTGGAAAAGGTGCTCATTCGTTGGACGAACAATGGGATTCAACCGACAGCCATTTAGGAAGTCAACGTGCTTTACTCATCGTTTTGGGAATTGTCGGAGTAAAATAAAAGATCGTTTTTTCTGAATTATGTATTAATATGATCATGCAATAAAAATAGATTTATTCAAACTTTACATAGTTTTGAACTTGGTTCTGTAAATACAGATTTGTATAATTTACGAAAGGTCTGAGCAAAGGGGAAATTACAGTGTCGGGCAAATCTTCAAAGGCTTCATCTGAATCAGAAATAAATGATAATTTTCTCAAAGGTTTATCGAGAGCATT
>JBGTHN010000701.1:0-3027 GCA_041746235.1 Pyrinomonadaceae bacterium
AAATTGTGCAGATGTTACCGGTCAGCAACATTTAGTATTTTTTGAGCCTGTTTCATTCTAAATCAAATCCATTTGAATACAAACAAAACAAAATGGCAAAAATAAGAACCGAGATTTCGATCGAATCATGCGAAAGTTTAACGATCCGACGCAAGAGATATTCTGTCAGAACATTTTGCGAAGAATGCCGACGCATTTCAATTATGGTCTTGCCGACGGAAGCCGCGTTTCTCTCTTGTCAAGATATTGATTCAATTATCGCTTTGATGTATGAAAATCAACTTCACGTTCGCTACGTCGAAAAAAAAGGTCTGTATATTTGTCTGACATCGCTTTGTCTCTATAAATTTGAAAGTGAATTTGAAGATATACGAAATGATTCAATAAAGATTTTGGCTGACACAAAGAGTAATAATTATAGTTTTGTAAATGAGGAGTGAAAAAGTAAAAAGTAAAAAGTATTTTACGGAGAAGAAATTAATAATGAAACACAGATTTTTAATAACAACCGCAATTTTTCTTATGATCGGATTAACATCGCAAATCGCTTTAGCTCAACAACAAACGCCGCCTTCGCCCGAAATGGTTGCGGCAAATAAACTTATTCAGGATAAAAAATGGAAAGAAGCAGAAAAAGCCTACGAGAAAATTATCAAGAGCGAGCCGAAAAATGCTCGTGCTTGGTTTATGTTTGGTTTAAGTAAACATTCGCAGGAAAATTGGACTGGAGCAATTGAAGCATTTAAGAAAAATGTAGAGATTGCCAACGCTCCGTTCGGAATGTATAACGTCGCCGCCGGATATTCGCAACTTAATAAAAAGGATGAAGCGTTTGAATGGTTAGAAAAAGCACTTAATAACGGTGCGGCTTTTGGCTCAAACATAAGTGCGGATGTGGATTTTGAAAATATCAAAGGCGACGCACGATTTAAGAAAATGCTTGAAATTGTCGAACGCACAACAAAACCTTGTATGTATTCCGCCGAATCGCGGCAGTTTGATTTTTGGGTTGGTGATTGGGATGTTTTTATCCAAGGAAGAAAGGTCGGCGAAAATCTGGTCGAACTTGAAATGTATGGTTGCACTCTGGTCGAAAATTGGAAAAACACAACGGGTGGTTTAGGGAAAAGTCTTAATTCGTATAATTCCATAACAAAAAAATGGAAACAATTTTATGTTGACGGAAGCGGAACTGTTTTAGAATTAGAAGGTAACTTTAAGGACAACATAATGCGTCTAGAGGGCGATACTATTGGTGCAAACGGAGTAAAAACTATGAACATTTTAGAATTTCACGATCTGCCCGACAAAACCGTCCGCCAACTTTGGAAACAATCAACCGATGGCGGAAAAACATGGAATGCCATCTGGGATTCGATTTATAAAAGAAAAGACGCAAATAAAAAATAGAATTAATTTAATTACTGTTCTCCAAAATCAAGCCACGAGCGAACAATAAAATGTTGGTTTTATAAGATTTGTAAAATTCAATTTAAGAAAACAACTTATTATTTGTCTTTTTCACAAACTTACTGACACTGTATTAGTAGCAAAGTTAGAAAAATAAAAATAGGACTCAAATCTACTTTTTGCTTTATAGCTTTGCTGGATATTCGCTGACCGAATAAATAATCAGGAGAAAAATTAATATGCTCATAAACTTGCTGAAAAGTTCTTTAGCAGTAATCTTTTTTATCGGTGTAACAGCGATTCAAATTCCGGCTTCAACGGCTCTTGATCCAACTTTTACAACTGTTGTAGAAAATAAACCAACAACTTATTTACCGATGTATTCACACGCAATTCAGTCGGATGGGAAAATAATTGTTGGCGGACTTTTTGGTGTTATCAGTGGAAAAGTAAGACAAAACTTTGCTCGTCTAAATGCAGATGGGACGACCGATGAATCATTTCAGGTTGGCACTGGAGTTGATGAACAAGTAATGACAATTGCCGTTCAGAGTGACGGTAAAATTCTTATCGGCGGATTTTTTACCACTTATAACGGTGTGCATCGCCCATATTTGGCACGTCTTAATGCAAACGGTTCGCTTGACACTTCGTTTAATGCAATTTTGGACAATGTTGTATATCGAATTGCTGTTCAGTCGGATGGCAACATTTTGGTTGGCGGTGAATTTAACAATGTCAATGGGACGGCGGTTAATCGTTTGGTGCGATTGAATACTGATGGAAGTTTGGATAATAGCTTTAGCGTAACCAATACAGATGTCAGCCATCCCGTGAGATCAATTGTTATTCAGACAGACGGTAAAATTATGATCGGTGGACAGAATATTACGTTGGGAAGCAATAAACCTTTATTGCGTTTGAATTCTGACGGCACAACCGATTCAACTTTTAATAATGGTGTTGAAAATTCTGCTTCGATTTACGAAGTTGTAATTCAGCCGGACGGAAAATACCTGATTGGCGGAACTTTCGGTTCATATAATGGAACTTCGATTGTAGGAATTTGCCGTTTGAACTCGGACGGAACGCTTGATATGAGTTTTAGTTCAGGGCTTTCCGACTTCGATTCGATTAATAAAATTGCATTGCAAACAGACGGACAAATTATCATTGTCGGGTCTTTTTTAACCTATAATTCATCCGCTGCCAGAAACATTGCTCGTCTCAATTCAAACGGCACGATTGATAAGTCCTTCAACACAGGAAATGGTCTTGGAATTATCAATTCGACAACTACGGGTTCACTGACAGTTTCAAATGACGGGACAGTTTTAGTAACCGGCAATTTCGAGGATTATGACAATCTGACGCATTGGGGAATTGTCAAAATCAATTCCAGCGGCTCGTCTGATGAAACATTTTCACCGCGTTTAGGCAGAGTCGGATTACTGACTGATATTGTTGTTCAGCCGGACGGAAGAATCATCGTGGCAGGCAATTTTTCATATATCAATGGTGTTGCCAATGAAAAGGTCGCAAGGCTTTTGCCAAATGGTGCGATTGACACTGCGTTTAACAGCGGAACAGGTGTCAACGGTAGTGTTTCAGCAATTT
>JBGTHN010000702.1:0-2529 GCA_041746235.1 Pyrinomonadaceae bacterium
GTTGGGTTGATGTCGCCGAAACACAGATCGTCGCTTTACGTTCAAGGTTTGAAGTTGATCTAAATCGTCCACGTGAAAAAGCAGTTTATTTGACACCTGAAGATTGTTGGAAATTGGATTTCTGCACGAAAAAACCTTCAGATGAAATCGTCGAACGCTCACTTGCCGAATATGATGCATATTATGCAGAACTTAAAAAGCTATTTACCGAAACACAAGAAAAACACGGAAAATTTGTTCTTTACGACATTCACAGCTACAACCACAAACGCAATGGTGCCGACTCCGAACCTGAATCCGCCGAAGAAAATCCCGAAGTAAATATCGGAACGGGAACGCTTGACCGTAAAAAGTGGGGAAGTTTAATCGATAGATTTATTGAAGATTTGAGTTCCTTTGATTTTCTTGGACGAAAACTTGTTGTGCGGGAAAATGTGAAATTTCAAGGCGGAAATCAAGTAACCTGGCTACACAAAAATTTTCCCGAAAATGGTTGTGGTCTGGCAATTGAATTTAAGAAATTTTGGATGAATGAATGGACAGGCGAGAAGGATGAGAAAATGGTCAAGGCAATTCACGAAGCACTTACCTCGACTATTCCCGGAGTTTTAGAAGAGTTACAGAAAGTGCGAAGTTAGAGATTATGGTTCAAACTAAAAAGACAAAAAAAGAAAATCAGATTATCTCGAAAACTTTAATCAAAGAAATTACACAGAAACTTGAAAATGATGAAGGAGTTCGGCGGGATTTTGAAGATTTTGGAAGACTGAATATTGACCGACCTCTGCCATTTTTGTGCATTTATCGAAAACCAAAAGACCGCGAAGATAGAGGAACAGCGAATTTGATTTTGAGTGAGGCTTCTTATTTGGTAGCGGGAGATGAGGAAAATTTATCGGCTTTAGTGGAAAGTGTTTCCAAAACGATGGCTGATAAATTCAAGGCTTTCTTGATAATTGAAGTTTGGTCGGCAGATATTGGAAAAGAAGATCTAGCCGACGAATATACGACCGATTCAAAAGCAAAATTTCGCATTTTTATAGATAAAATAAAAGAAATTCCCTCGACGGTTGAAACTTTGCAGGAATCGCTCAGTTCTTTAGACATTCCATTCTTTCATAATAAGGTTGAAACTGTTATTGGCAAAGGTGTTACGCCGCCAAAAATGTTGCCGCTTTTGAGTGAAAAACAAACTACGCAATTGAGTTGTTTGAAGATCGGTTTGGAAGTTTCACCGATCTATCGTGATGCAAACACCGAAGAACTTTATTCATCAATTCTGAGACTTCTCCGACGCAATTTATCGAAAGCATTTCAGCAGACATTCTTTGAATTTGTCCACGTTCAAACGTCCGAACGCCCGACCGAACCGCAGATGCTCGGACGGCGTTTGGTGGTTGATGAAGTTTGGTCGGCGGATGCGGAACTTGCCGCTCTGAGCGAAAAAGTAAAATATCTGACAGCAGTTACGCCCGTTAATTCTAATCAGGCATTTAAAGAATTTAAGAAAAATAACTTTGAAGGTGATCCCGTTTTTCATTATCGCCTGTTGACAATTGATCCCGAAGACCTAAAACGCAGGCTTTACAGCATTTCATTTGATGCGATCGAAGACCCGACGATGGCTTATCTTTTGCGTGATAAACGCATCGAACTCGATCGTCAGATTACACTAATCGAAGACCGCAACACACCACAATTTTTATATGAAAGTCTGCAACTTTTTCCGCCCGTCGAAGATGAATTGATGGCTTTGGCTGAAAACATCTTGAATATTCCGAAGTCTTCTGCTGATAAAACAGAAAAATTGGATGCCGGAGAAGTTGCAAAACGTGCCAGAGTTGAGATCGATCATTATCAAAATATCTATCCCCAAATGAC
This sequence comes from Pyrinomonadaceae bacterium, assembly GCA_041746235.1. Classification (GTDB taxonomy): domain Bacteria; phylum Acidobacteriota; class Blastocatellia; order Pyrinomonadales; family Pyrinomonadaceae; genus Aridibacter. Next base: position 1,882 of record JBGTHN010000702.1, read on the forward strand.
CGCGTCGGTTGAGATCAGAGAAGATATGCCATCGGGTTTGATGGTTTCAAGCGGAAATTTAACGGTCGGACATCGTTCGTCAATTTCGGAAGCGAGAATCAATGCCTTGCTTCAACACGAGATCGGCACACATTCGGTGACCTACTTTAACGGGCGTTCGCAACCATTGAAATTGCTCTATTCCGGTCTACCTGGTTATGAACAATTACAGGAAGGTCTGGCGGTTTTTGCCGAATATCTCGTCGGCGGTTTAAATTTCGGACGTATGCGAACACTCGCCGCACGGGTTATTGCCGTTCGCCGTCTTACAAACGGTAAGACATTCGCCGAAGTCTTTGATGAACTCCGCAGCAAATACAAATTTACAAAGCGAACTGCATTTAATATCACGATGCGGGTATTTCGTGGCGGCGGTCTGACAAAAGATGCGGTTTATCTGCGTGGATTGGTCGAAGTTTTGGACTATTTGGGGAACGGTGGCGACATCGAAACTTTATTTGTCGGGAAAATGGGACCTGAACACGTTTCCATCATCCGCGAACTTCAATGGCGCGAAGTTCTGCATCAATCGCCGCTCGAACCGCGTTATATGACTTTTCCCGAAACTGCGAAAAGGTTGGAAAAAGTTAAAGAAAATGTTTCGATTTT
>JBGTHN010000703.1:0-2983 GCA_041746235.1 Pyrinomonadaceae bacterium
GACTTCTACAAAAACTCGAAAACTATCCGCCAGTAATTTTCACAACTGCTTTTGATAAATTTGCTTTGAAGGCTTTTGATGTTTATTCGGTTGATTATTTATTAAAGCCGATTGAAAGCGAAAGACTCGAAATGGCTTTGGAAAAACTTGAAAAACTCGTTTCAAAAGAAAATTCAACTGCGAATATCGAAAAACTTCTCGAAAGTTTTTCACAGAATAAATCAATGACGCGAATCGCTTCACGCATCGGCGGAAAAGTTCAGATTTTAGATATTGGTGAAATCACGCATTTTTTTGCACAAGATAAATTAACATTTGCCAAAAATTTCGACGGCAAAGAGTTTCCGCTTGATGATTCGCTAAATAATTTGGAAGAAAAACTTGATTCAAAAACCTTTTTGCGTGTGCATCGTAGTTCAATTGTGAATATGGATTTCATCGAAGAAGTCCACGGTTGGTTTTCGGGCAAAGTCTTGATTCGTTTGAAAGACAAAGAAAAAACTGAGATCGTCGTCGCCCGGAATCGGGTTAAATGTTTGAAGAAAACTCTTGGTATGTAATGACTTTTATTCTTGCCTGTATTTGTTTTGAGTTTTAAGTCTAAACCTATTTATTTACAATTCTTTGCACTAATCTTGTCAGGAAAATTACAACATATCACTGCTAACTTTCATCTTAAAAACATAAATAAGAACGAGAAAGGAATTTACTTGTTCTTAAATAAATTTTAGAAGGAAGTAAAAAAATGAGAATATTAAAAAGTTTTTTAATCTTATCAATAGCAATTTTAGGTTTTTCTTATGTAAATGTTGACGCTCAGAGTTTTTCCGATAACGGAAAGACAGCTCAGCAAGTAATTGAAAAGAAAGTTTATAAAGAAATTCTAAAACTGCCATATTACGGTTTATATGATTCTATCGGGTTTGAAGTTAATGGAAACACGGTAACTTTGACCGGTAAGGTTTATAATGGAGATAACCGCAAATCAGCGGAAAATAGAGTTAAAAAGATCGAAGGTGTCGAAAATGTCATCAATAATATTGAAATTTTGCCGCCGTCGAGTTTTGATGATGCGATAAGAGTTCGGACGGTCAGAGCATTTAATAGTGGTGGAGGTTTGTATCGCTATTTATTGGGAACAAATCCATCGGTAAGAATTATCGTTGAAAACGGACGTTTAACGCTTGAAGGTTATGTTCGCACCGAAGGCGATTACAAACTTGCAAACATTTTGGCACAAGGTGTTCCGGGAACATTCTCCGTAACCAACAATCTAATAGTTACGAAAGAAAAACCATACTAGAACATCGTCGAAAACTTATTACTAAACCGAAAGACCGGACATAAATTGTTCGGTCTTTTTTGTCTTTAAAATAATTACGATAAGTTTATAATCAAACGAATGGCAAAAAAATCCCTCAGTTCTTACGCCTGGCTTTCGGTTTTGGCGGCGATCATCACAATCGGGCTGAAAGTTTCGGTGTATCTTTACACAAATTCGGTTAGTTTTTTGTCCGACGCACTCGAATCATTTATCAATTTGGCGGCGGCGATTCTTGCCGTCTGGATGATAAATGTTGCCGAACGTCCGCCCGATGATGACCACGAATTCGGACACGATAAAGCTGAGTATTTTTCGAGCGGAATCGAAGGAACTTTAATTTCCCTTGCGGCAATTGGAATCGTTATTGCGGCAGTCCAGAGACTTTTTAACCCACAACCAATTAACAATATCGCCATCGGTTTAACGATTTCGTTAGTCGCGGCTTTGATAAATTTATTTGTCGGACAGTTGTTAATAAAGGTCGGCAAGGAAAATGATTCGATAGTTTTAGAAGCGGACGGGCATCATTTAATGACGGACGTTTGGACTTCGGTTGGAATTTTTGTAGCCGTCGGAATTGTTGGATTTACTGATTGGTTTATTCTTGATCCGATAATTGCTTTAGTGGTTGCCGTGAGCATCGGTTGGACGGGTTATAAACTTATCAGACGTTCGGTTCTGGGTTTGATGGATACTGTAATTGACCTTGAATCCGCTAAACTGGCAACAGATATTTTAGATAAATACGTTAAAAAACTTGGCGTAGATTATCACGCCTTCCGCACACGCAAATCGGGAGCGAGAAAGTTCATATACTTTCATCTGCTCGTGCCGGATGAATGGACTGTTAAAAAAGGACACGATCTAGCTGAAGAAATAGAATTAAAAATACTTCAAAAGATTCCACATTCTGCTGTTTTTGTGCATCTTGAACCGCTTGAAGATCCCACATCTTTTAAAGACATCGAACTATTTCGTTAATATAATTGCGAATCAAGTAAAAAACCCCTTTCAGACGGTTTAGATAAATCGCAGACAGGTTTTGAATGATTCAAAGTTGCCTTGCAATGATTCCAAGTTGCCTCGCAATGATTCCGAGTTGCTTCGCAATGATTCCGAGTTGCCTTGAAATGATTCAAAGTTGCCTTGAAATGATTCTGAGTTACCTTGGAATCATTGCGAGGCAACTCGGAACTGTTCAAAACCTTCTTAAAATCATTGCAAGTAAGCGGTCAAAGATCAATGGTTAGTCAAACAAATTTCGTGCTATTACACTGATTTCTACTAAATTGAACGGCGTTCCATCATAAAAAACCTGCTCTTGATCCGCATTATAAACATCCTTCCATTTGCAATTTCCTTCTTAAAACCCCATCATTACAAGTTTATTTAAGGGAATTATTAAATTTTATGATAGATACAAAAAATATTAGAAATGTTGCAATTATAGCTCACGTTGACCACGGGAAAACTACTTTAGTTGATACGATGCTCCGGCAGTCGGGAACTTTCCGTGATAACGAAGAATTGACTGATCGTGTGATGGATTCGATGGATTTGGAAAAGGAACGTGGAATCACGATCATGGCGAAGAATACTTCGGTGCAATACGGCAACTACAAAATAAATATCATTGATACGCCCGGTCACGCCGATTTC
>JBGTHN010000704.1:0-2154 GCA_041746235.1 Pyrinomonadaceae bacterium
TAGAAAAATTCTTTAACAAAATTTATTTTAGGTTTGAAACCGAAAAATTGTAAAAACCAGAAAACTTTATAAATACGCGGCGTATGCCGCTATTTTTTCGTTTTAAGGTTTGTTTTTAACAAAACTTTTTAAAATATTTATATGACAGCACAGGAATCTACAGACATTCATCAAACATATGCGGACACGGAATTTCATGAAAAAGAGCCGAAAGGCAAATACCTGTTCGCACTTTCATTTGCAGCTTTGGGCGTAGTTTACGGCGATATTGGAACTTCACCACTATATGCGATCCGCGAATGCTTTCACGGTCCGCACGCAATTGCCGTAAATCCCGCAAACATTTTTGGAGTTTTATCGCTTATATTTTGGTCTTTGATTATTGTTATTTCGATCAAATATCTGGTTTTCGTCCTTCGGGCAAATAACGAAGGCGAAGGTGGAGTTTTATCTTTGGCGGCATTGGCAACTCCGATCAAACCTTCGGGAATCGGCGAAAAATGGATATTGATAGCCATCGGCGTTTTCGGTGCGGCTTTGCTTTACGGTGATGGGATTTTAACTCCGGCAATCTCAGTTTTAGGTGCGATGGAAGGTTTGACAGTTGCTACTCCCGTTTTAACGCCCTACGTTGTGCCGATAACGATCATCATTTTAATCGGATTATTTTTACTGCAAAAACGCGGAACTGCCGGAGTAGGAAAGCTTTTTGCACCTGTAACTTTAGTTTGGTTTTTAACTTTGGCAACCTTGGGAATCGCACAAATTGTCAATTCTCCTGAGGTTCTTAGAGCAATCAATCCCTTATATGGTTTCAACTTTTTTGTGCTTAATGGTTGGTTCGGATTTATTATTTTAGGTTCGGTTTTCCTTGTTGTAACAGGTGGCGAAGCACTCTACGCAGATATGGGACATTTCGGCTCACGTCCGATCAGGCTCGCCTGGTTCACATTAGTTATGCCCGCTTTATTATTAAATTATTTCGGTCAAGGTGCTTTACTTTTACAAGACCCCGAAATGGCTGTCAATCCTTTTTACCGAATGGCACCCGAATGGGCTTTGTATCCGATGATAATTTTAGCGACATCAGCAGCGATCATCGCTTCGCAAGCTGTTATTTCAGGTGCATTTTCATTAACGATGCAAGCTGTTCAACTCGGTTTGTGTCCGCGTTTAGAAATAAAACACACATCAAAAACTGAATTCGGACAGATATATTTACCCGTAGTTAATTGGGCATTAATGATCGGTTGTATCTTTGTCGTGATCGGCTTTCAAACATCGAGTAATCTTGCCGCCGCTTACGGAATCGCCGTAACTTCGACGATGGTTATAACAACGATCTTATTTTACAAAGTCGCCAGAACGCTCTGGAATTGGAGTTTCCTGCCGACATTCCTTTTATGTATATTCTTTGCCATCATTGATTTGGGATTTTTTGGTGCAAATATAATCAAGTTCTTTGATGGTGGTTGGTTTCCTTTATCGCTTGCGGCATTGATATTTATCGTAATGATGACTTGGAAAAAAGGTCGCAGTATTATGCAGAAAAGAATTCAAAACGAAACTCAATTATTGGAAGAATTCCTCGAAGAATTAGAAACCTTGAATGTTCAGAGAGTTCCCGGAACAGCTGTATTTATGAATGGAAATGCCACCAGAACGCCAATGGCATTGTTGCATAATTTGGAACACAACAAGGTTTTGCATGAAAATATTCTTTTCGTCACAGTCAAGACAAAAAATGTTCCGTTCATAGAAAACAAAGATCGAGTGTTGATCGAAAAAATGGGCAAAGGAATAAATCGTATGAAAATATATTACGGATATATGCAAAATCCGAATGTTCCAAAAGTTTTGAAAAGTTTGGACAACTTAGGTTTCAAGTTTGATGGCAATAAAGCAACTTATTTTCTAGGTCACGAAACGATTATCTCTAGCAAAAAAGAATCAGGAATGGCTCGTTGGCGTGAAAAACTTTTCGCAACTCTTTCAAAAAATGCCCGAAGTGCGACAGCATTTTTCCGAATTCCCCCCAATAGAGTCGTAGAAATAGGAGAACAAGTGGAAATATAAATCAAAACTTAGTCACTTTATTGCCTTTATGTCTTAGCTACTTTGCGTTAAAATTTATTTATTAAACGCTATTTAAGC
>JBGTHN010000705.1:0-7293 GCA_041746235.1 Pyrinomonadaceae bacterium
TTGTCGGAAAATCTTTTGATTACATTAAATCTTGTTTGTGACAATTTTCCGTCTTCAATCACTTTCCAACGTCTTTGAATTTCATCACGCCCGATTGATGCATTTATCTCACCTGAATCTTCTTTTACGATACCTTCAACCATTGCCAGATATTTTTTTTCAAACAACTTTCGTTTGAAATGATTGCACAAAATTTTTGATGCTTTCGGATGTTTGGCGATGAGAATTAAACCTGAAGTTTCTCTATCAAGCCGATGAATTAAATGAGGTCGAATAAATAAATTTCCGTTAGAATTTTGGTTTAAATAATAGGTCAAGCCATTTAACAAAGTTCCGTTTCGCTCATAATTTGTCGGATGAACCAGCATTCCGACGGGTTTATCTATGACGATTATTTCTTTATCTTCAAAGACGATTTCAAGCGGCATTTCTTCCGCTTTCATTCCTTTTTCCTGATCTATATCAACTTCAATTTCGATAAAATCATTTGTTCTTAACTTGATCCCGGAATTTGCGATATAGCCATTGATCTCACATTTTTCTTCTTTGACAACACGGCGAATATAAGCCTTGCTCATTGCCTGGAACTCATTAAATAGAAATTCATCGAGGCGTTTTTTGTGAAATTTTTCGTTTATCTGAAATTCAAATCTTTTATGCACAAAATTATTCTAACTCACAAAAAAAAAAGACGCAGTTCATAAAAATGAAACTTACGTCTTTGAAAATTTCTATTCAATAAAAAGTGCCGAATCGGAAACCAAGATATTTTAAACGGTGCAGAGCGTCTTTTTTCCAAATCCCTCATCAGCACCTTTTATTGAATAGAAATCAATGTAATTTATCGGTTATTTTACCTTTATTACATTTTATGTTTTGAGCAATAGTTGTGCCTTAAATCGTATTTGTTGAAATACTTGAGTTTATGTGGACATTGCTTTATTAATATAAAGATTTGTGCGGAAATATCTTACAATTTTGTAGTATCTAGAAGATTATATTACATTTTTGTAGTATTCTTATTGACTGGAACGCAAACGGCTCGTTTGCGTTCCAGTCAAGTTATATTTCCTACAATTTTGTAATAAATGAAAGAAAACATTTTTTTTGAATTATCCGAACTAAATAAAGTTTTGCTTGAAACAAGTAGCTTGCGGGCAAATCTGACTTCGCTTCTTGATGGCTTGGCAAAAACATTTGAAACGAAAAGAAGTTTTATATTGCTTTATGTTGATGATAGCGAAAGTCTTTCGCCAATTGCATTTAATGGATTAGAATTAATTCAATTTCGGCGACTCGAAAATAAAGCCGATAAGACAATTTTCAAAAAGGTATTTCAAGAAGAGACTATTAAAATTATTCCAAACTTGAAAGATGAGGAATCGCTTAAATTCCTTCACAATGATGATTATGAGAGTTGTTTGATTTGCATTCCGATTGTTTTAAGGAAAAAATGTGTCGGCGTTTTGGTTGTAGAATTTGAAACAAAAGTTGATTTTGATCTTGAGTTTCAAAAGGCTTTATTTACATTAATTGCCTCGATGGTCGCACAAACCTTGCGGATTGATTATGCGGTTGCTGAAGAACGTCAAAAACTCCTCGAAGAAAATACGAATCTCAAAAAAGAACTTAAGGAAAAATACGATTTTTCAAACATCATCGGAAATTCAAGCGAAATGCGGCAGGTTTATGAACAAGTTACACAGGTCGCACGTTCAAATGCAACGGTTCTGCTTCGTGGCGAAAGCGGAACAGGAAAAGAACTTATCGCACATTCGATTCATTACAATTCTTTGCGTTCAAAGAAAGCTTTTGTCGTTGTAAATTGTGCAGCTCTGCCCGAAACTTTGATCGAATCGGAATTATTCGGTTACGAAAAAGGTGCCTTCACGGGTGCGGACAAACGTAAACTTGGACGTTTTGAAATGGCTGATGGCGGAACGCTTTTTCTAGATGAGATCGGAGATTTGCCACCGCAGACACAAGTAAAATTGCTTCGTGTATTGCAGGAAAGAAAATTTGAACGGTTAGGCGGAACTGAAACGATAAAGATAAATGTCCGTCTGATTACGGCGACAAATAAAAACCTCGAAGACGAAATTGCTGACGGAAATTTTCGTGAAGACTTATTTTATCGCTTGAATGTTTTTACAATTTTTCTGCCGCCGCTTCGTCAACGGAAATCTGATATTTTACTTCTTGCCGAACATTTTGTTGAAAAGTATGAGGTCGAACACAACAAACGAATTCGTCGAATTTCAACTCCTGCAATTGATATGCTGACGAGTTATCATTATCCGGGAAACGTCCGCGAACTCGAAAACGCTATCGAACGCTCGGTTCTTGTTTGTGATTCAAACGTAATTCACGGACATCATCTTCCGCCAACTTTGCAAACTGCGGAAGTTTCGGGAACAATTACGGATATGTCGCTGGCATCGGCAATCGAAGCATTTGAGCGTGATCTGATTATTGATGCTCTGAAATCAACCAAAGGAAATGTTGCTAAAGCTTCGAATCTTCTAAATTCGACTGAAAGAATTATTGGATATAAAATTAAAAAACACGAGATTATAACAAGACGTTTTCGCTAAATGATAAACGAAAAGATCGAGAAATTAATTGAAGATTTACCTGACAGCAACGGAGCGAGACGTTTTTACGAAGACCTCTCACAAAACTTCCCGTCCGAGGCGAAAAAACTCGAAAAAGATCAGGGTTTGCGTTCCGATGTTTTAACTATCTCGGCATTTAGCCCGCTTCTCGCCACAACTATTCTGCAAAATCCTCAATATATTGCGTGGCTTAAACGAGAGCGTAAATCTTCGACCGTTCGTGAAAAAGACGAATTGCTTGAATCACTCGCACGTTTTGCATTGACAAATTCGCAGGTCGAAACAAACATTTTACTCGCACGTTTTCGCCGTCGGGAACTTATCAGGATTTATTTAAAAGACATTCGAGGTTTAGGAACAATTGCCGAAATCACCGAAGAAATCTCAAATCTTGCCGACGCAATTTTGGAATTTGCTCTAAATATTTCCCGACAAGAACTAGAAAACCGTTATGGAATTCCGCTTGAACTTGATGAAAAGGATAAAGCAAAACCGGCAAAATTTTGCGTTGTCGCACTCGGCAAACTCGGCTCAAAAGAACTCAATTATTCATCCGATATTGATCTGCTTTTTCTCTATTCAATAGACGGTTCAACTTCGGGACAAGGCTCACGCGGGAAAACTACGAATCGTGAATATTTTGTAAAATTAGCTGAATTTGTTTCCAAATTGGTCGGCAAACAAACCGGCGAAGGTGCGGCTTACAGAGTTGATATGCGTCTGCGTCCGCACGGTCGTGTCGGAGCTTTAGCAATTTCGATAAAAGAAGCGACAAATTATTACAAAAGATCGGCTCGTATGTGGGAACGTCAGGTTTTGATTCGCTCTCGTGCTTCGGCTGGCGATATTGGATTATTTCAGGAGTTTTTTGCAAAAATTCAAACAGATGTTTTTTCAAAAGAATTATCGGTTGAAAAGGCTCTGGAAAATGTACGACTTTCAAAGGAACAAATCAATCTTGAAAAGACCGCAAAAAACGGTTTTGATGTAAAACTTGGCAAAGGCGGAATTCGTGAAATTGAGTTTATTGCCCAAGCCTTGCAACTCGCATACGGCGGTTCAGATAGTTGGTTGCGAGTTTCTCATACTTTGAAAAGTTTATCCCGAATTGCCGACCGCAATTTAATAACCGAAAGCGAATTAACACAACTTTATGAGGCTTATGATTTCCTGCGTCGGCTCGAACATCGTCTGCAAATGGAACACGGTCTGCAAACTCATTTTGTTCCGAATGATCTGGAGAAACGACTCGTTATTTCACAACGTATGGAAATTCATTTTGTTGCGGATTTCAATAATGAACTCACAAAACATACAACGAATGTTCATAAAATTTTCACACAAATTTTCGGTGAAAAATATCCGCAACAATCCCGTCAGAAAAAAGAAAATATCAAAGTATTAATTGACGAAAAAACATCCGGCAAAGATGATTTGAAACCGCTTTTATATTCGCTTGAAAAATCTGAAAATCATAATGATTTAGATTATGAAACCTTATTTATACTTAAAACTTTTTCCGAAATCTCGCCGCCGTTTTCTGAAATGCTTACGGCAAATCCAAAATTTATTAGTGATTTACCAAAACTCCACGATGAATTATCTGAAAAAGATTATTTTAAAGAGATTCAACAAGAAATTTCCGGCAATAAAACTTTTGCCGAAGATTTAGCCAAATTGAGAAAAATCTGGGCGAGTTTTATTTTAAAAATCGCATTTTTTGATGTGTTTGAAAAAGAAGATTTGCAAACGATTCGGTTGCTCCAAACGGAACTTGCCGAAGCAAGTATCGAAAATGCAGTTTTTATTTCAACACGAGAATTGGAAAGACAATTTAATTGTAAATTTGATGAATTCCCTTTCGCAGTTTTAGGACTTGGAAAACTCGGTGGCGGCGGAATGGATTACGGTTCTGATCTTGATCTGGTTTTGGTTTACGACGATGAAAAACCTTGTCCTGTCAACGATTTAAGCCGGGCAGAATTTTATGCTAAAGCGGTTGAGATATTTGTTACAACACTTTCAAGTCTGACTCGTGACGGTTCACTTTATCGTGTTGATCTGCGGCTTCGTCCCGACGGAAAAAACGGTGCGACATCCATCGGCAAAAATGCTTTTTTCAATTATCTCGAAACCCGTTCAGCAATTTGGGAATGGCTTGCATATGTAAAACTTCGAGCCGTTTCGGGCGATTTACAACTGGCAAAATTCGCTGAAAATCACGCTCGCAAAATCATTCACGAAAATGCTCAAGAATCTCAAATCTCAAATCTCAAATCTCAAAAATTAAGAGACGAAACAATTCAAATTCGTCAAAGGCTTGAACAGGCAAAATCAAACACACGAAAAGGCAAAGAAATTGATATAAAATTCGGCGAAGGTGGTTTGCAGGACATTTACTTTGCAATCAGATTTTTGCAACTTAGAGATAATATTCCTGATGATGGCGAAAATCGTTCGACACTTTTTTCCTTGCAAAAATTGATTGAAAATAAATCGCTTTCAAACGAAAACTTTGAAAATCTTTCCATTGGATACAAATTCTTAAGCGAACTTGACCACAATTTACGTTTAACCGTCGGACGTTCGACGCGTCTGCCGATTGCCAATCAAAAAGCGTTACAAATAATATCAAATCGTATGAAACTAGATTCAATAAATGAACTTTTAGAAAAACTCACTTTTCATCGTCTCAATATACATTCCACTTTTGAAGAAATTCTCCAAAGCTAATTGTGAGAGTTCAAAAAGTGTAACAATCAAAAAAATATACTTCTATAACTAAGTTAGACTCATAATTAATTTATCCAAATTATCGGGAAATAATTATGAAAAATATAACTTCAATACTAATTTGTTTGATTATTTTGACACCTTTGATGAGCATTTCTGCTCAAACAAAAGAAGTAAACCCAACATTTAACAAAGTAAAAATTCTACAACAAGAGGGCGATGAAATTAATCAAAGATCGGTAATTGTAACTTTCCTAGAAGATGAAATAACGATCAATTCGGATGAAAATAATGTCAACAAAACATTTAAATATGCAGATATTAAGAATGTCGAATATTCATATTCAAAAACTCCACGTTGGAAAAGCGGACTCGGACTCGGTGCGACAGCAGTACTTTTTCCGCCGATCTTATTGGTTGCGATTCCTTTAGGATTTACAAAACATAAGCGACATTGGTTGACGATAAAAACGGAAGATGATTATGCCGTTTTGAAATTGAGCAAAGGCGATCGAAAAATATTTATGCCGACATTTGAAACAAAATCTGGGATAACAATTGAGGCTGTCGGAGAAGATAAGTAAAAAGGATAAGTAAATAATATGAAATTTTTTCTTTCTATAATTATTACATTGATTCTTTCTATTTCGATGTTTTCACAGGCTGAGATTTTATCGAATAAAGAAATAATTTTGATGACTCGTGCGGGATTAAGCCAAGATTTGATCGTTCGCAAAATCAAAGAAACCAAAGGCAAATATGACACCACTACCGAAGCACTGATTGAATTAAAAAAAGCAGGTGTCAACGATGATGTTGTTAAATTGATGATGGATTCGGAAACGGAAATAGACAAAAACGATGACGAACAAAATTATTCAGATTCCGGTGATTCCTCTGACAAAAAAAATGATTCGATCATCGTTGCTCCATTTTATAAAACAAAATCGGATGACACTTCCCGTATTGTTCAAGACCCAAAAGAAGCTTTGCTAAACGCAAAAACTATTGCAATTAAAAAGTCCTCACTCCAACCAGCCCGACAAGCCTTGGAAAAAGAATTACTAAAACGCAAAGACTGGCAAGAACTCAACTTAAATATAGTCCGTTATAAAGAAGATGCTGATCTATTGATCGAAATCGGTTATGTTTCGATGTCTTGGATCACTCATCGTTATGTTTATCGGATTTATGACAACAAAAGCGGAACGGTCATCGCGGCTGGTGAAACAACTTCCTGGGGTAGTTTATCGGAAAATCTCGCACGCGGAATTGCTAAAAGATTACACAATGCCAAATTTTCAAAATAGTTTTGTTAGATAAAATATATACAAATCTATTGCAATATTATTATTTTATTGTTAAGTTTCAATCTGATTTCTTTAATATTCCAGTCTGTCCCCTCAAAATTAATGAAAAACATACAATTTTTGACAGTTTTAATAATAGTCTTTTCTTTCAGTCTTCAAACTTTTGCACAAGCAACCGATTCTGATACAGCTTTTCTTTCTTGGAATCAAAAAACTGCTCAATCAATTGGCGAATCTTGGCGTGAAAAAGGTCGGGTTGGTGGATTTTTTGATACACGCATTTTTGATACAAATAGTTCATACAATTACAAATTAAGAGCAACTCTGATGTCTCCGCAAGCCATCCGTGCGTCGGCTCGCTTAGAGCAAATTAGAAGTCGTTTAACCAATGATGAAACTCTAAAATTGGTTGAAGAAGCTGAAAAAGAACATATTGTAATTATCGTCGAAATTGATCCACGCGAAGGTTCTGGAATTATTCCCAATGATTGGCGAGCTTTTATTGGTTCTAAAAACTCAGCTTCCGATAAATTAATAAACGGAAAAGTAGATAATGATTTAAGAAACCTTAAGGGATTGCAAACAACTTTCAAACGAGATTATGATTACGACATTTTTTGGGTATCTTTTTCTTT
>JBGTHN010000706.1:0-3936 GCA_041746235.1 Pyrinomonadaceae bacterium
CGTATTTCTGTTTGATTTGAAATAAATCTGTATTTATTCGTAATTCCAATGTATTTATTGGTAATTCCAATGTATATATTTGGGATTTACTAATTTTTGTTTGTAATTTACTTATTTTTATTTGAAATTTACTAATTTTTGTTTGTATTTTACTAACTTTTATTTGGAATTTACTAACTTTTGTTGGAAATTCCCAACTTTTATGCTAAATATATGAGAAGTTATTCGATATAAACGGAGAATTTTTATGCTGACATTGAATTTGAAGAGACTTTTTGCGTTGCGTGGGATTGATAAGCCCTTTGCATTTCTGGTTAAGAACGGTTTTTCTGATTGGACAGCTTCGGGTTGGTTGAATGGACAGACGAAAACGATCAAATATAGCCACGTTGAAAAGCTGTGTGTGTTGCTGAACTGTGAACCGAACGATATGTTCGAGTGGCAAGCGACGGACAGCACACTAAACACCGAAACGCATCCGCTCCGCAAACTCAAACGCGAATCTGCGAACATCACGGTTGCCGAAATGATGAAAGCTATCCCAATCGAAAAGATGGATGAGATTCAAAATATCTTAAAGGAATTTAAGGACGATTAAGAACTTAATCCGGCGGACCTAAATGGAACTTGCAAAACTCTTTCGGTTCTTCGCCACGCAGAAATATTTTCGATTGTTTGGTCGGGCAATATGTGTGAGCTCTTTTGCCGGAAACGGGACAAATCATAATCGTGATCTTATCAATCGAACTTAAACCATTGTCATCTTTATTTTCGGACTTTGCTTTCTTCTCCGCATCTTCCCAAGTCGTGAATGGAGTCGGTGTTGCATTTGGTTCAGAATTTTGGTCGGTTGAACTTTCATTTACAGGCAAAAGACTTCGATTCGGCACAGTTCCGCTGATAAATAATTCGATTCGACGGAATTCGGGCGGAATGTTTGAAACATAAATATCTTGTGCCTTCGATAACATATCCTCTGATGATTCCGCATCGTCTAAGTTTTTTGCTTTCTCAATAACTTTTTGTTGAGCCTTAACTGAATCGGCTTCCGTATTGGTCAATTCACGCAAGACAGAACCATTGCGAATATCAATTTCAGCCTTTTGAATCGAAGCAGGCATTTCCCAATCGCCGTTCCATTCGGGATGCAGACGCAATGCTTCACGCATAAATTCCGCCCAGATCGGCATCGCCGAATCCGAACCTTTCATTCCGAGATCGTCGCCGTTATCAAAACCTACGTAAACCGCTACGACCAATTCGGGCGTAAAACCGACAAACCAACCATCGCGTGAAGTTCCCGTTTTTCCTGCATAAGCACGTTTTCCTTCAACATTCGTAAAACCCCAAGCCTTTGCTTCGGCGGCTGTGCCTTTGTTGATAACGTCCTTCATCATATCGTTCAAAATATAGGCGACATCGGGACGCAAAACATTTTTCTTTTCGCCGACGGGAGTTGTAACGGTTGTTCCCTCGCCCGTCGTTACACGGTTTATTGAGATCGGAGAAACTTTGTCGCCGAGATTCGCAAACATCGTGTAGGCTTCCGCCATCTGCAGAGGTGTCGCTTCGGCAGTTCCCAAAGCCATCGAAGGATAAGCCTTTTCAACCTTTGGCAAACCGGCTCTGTGGGCGAGATTCATAACCTTGCCGACGTTCAATTCCATCGCCAGATCAACCGTGATGACGTTCTTGCTTTTTATCAAAGCATCACGCATCGTCATATCTGTGTTTGAGAAAAAATCCCCGTAATTATTCGGCGAATATGTTTCTTGATTAAAATTAAAGACTTTTTTCTCGTCTTTAAAGATACTTGCCGGAGTTAAAACACGCGAATTTCTTTCGTATGCTGTGTTAATTGCGGCTGCATAAACGAATGGTTTGAATGCCGAACCGGGTTGACGTTGTGCCGAAGTCGCCCGATTGAATTGGTTTTCAAGATAATTCTTCCCGCCGATCATCGCTACGATCTCGCCTGTTTTCGGTCGGATGGCAACCAATGAAGCATTTAAGTTAGTTCGTTTTTCCGCACTTTTATAATACTTTTCCAATCTTGTCAGACGTTTATTGACGGTCTTGTAGGCAATTGATTGCAAGTCAGGATCAATCGTCGTATAAACCCGCATATGTTGGAGTGCTTCGGGATCGTTGACGACTTTGGGAACTTGCTCAACCGCATATTGCGAAAAATACGGCATACCGAGCAGATCTTTTTTACTCGTAATTTTGTTTAAGACAAGTTCCGTGTCTTTAGCTTTTTCAGTTTGTTCGGCAGAAATTACTTTCGCTTCGAGCATCGAACTTAAAACCTGATTCCGACGCGATTTGGTTTTTTCTGTGTTTTTATATGGATTGTAACGATTCGGACTTCTTATAATTCCGGCGATAACCGCAGATTCATCCAGAGTCAAAGCGGAAACGTCTTTACCGAAATAAATATTCGATGCCTCGCCAACTCCGTAAATTGAAACACCGTTATTTTGTCCAAGATAAATTTGATTTGCGTAAAGCGTAAAAATCTCTTCTTTTGAAAGGCGTGTTTCCAAAATTAGTGACATATAGGCTTCTTTTGCTTTTCGCTCATAAGTTTGTTCCGACGATAACAAAAGATTTTTGACAAGTTGCTGCGTGATCGAAGAACCACCTTGATTTTCTATCGGCGACTTGTTCTGTTCACCTTCATATTTTCGCCACAAAGCCCTCGCGATTCCACGAAAATTCACGCCGTAATGCTCAAAAAACGCTCGATCTTCCGTAACGGTGATCGCATCTACTAAATTTTTTGGTAAATCTTTGAAAGTAACAACCTTTCTTTGACCGTCACCTTCGCTCGCCACCGAACTTAGAATTTGTGGTTCAATCGGTGTTTTGCTCAAAACCTCTTCGGAATCTTTATCTGAGATCGAAGCAACCGATTTCCCTTTTTTATCAAACTTTACGATCAAATTTCGATAATCGCGTTTTCCGTCAACGATCGCTGTATTTCCCGGTTCGACAATTAATTCATTTTCTTTTTCTTCAAAACGACTTCGCAATGGATCGGCTTTATTTTCTTTTTTGATATAACCAGCCGATCTTAAATAATCCAGCAATTCTTCCTGTGTTATACTTTCCCCTTTTCTTAACATTTTCGGTGCGGAATAGATACCGGAAGTTCTTGTAAAGACTTTACCTGCAAGCAGTAAATCAATTCGGTCGGAATATTCAAACCAAAAATAACTGGCGGTTAAAAATAAAATTAAAAATCCGATAGCGACAATTCCGAATGTTACAGGATTGAAGATCAAACGCAACAAACGGCGAAAAAGCGGAGGTTTCGGCTGTTTGAATGATTTCACACGTTGAGGTTTCCGACGTGATTTGTATGATCGTTCGGCAAAGGAGTTCTTACTTTTTGTTTTTATGAGTTCTGCCATTAGAAATGTTTGATTTGTGTTGGAAGAGTTTAGTTGCTATTTGATTATCTTTTAACATTTAGCATATTTTATCTATGCTGTCATAAAGTTTAAAGGTTTAGCATTGATGTTGTCCAGTAAAAAGTTTAACAATGTTTGCTATCAAACTTGAAATTACATAGATTTACTTTCGGATTTATTTTTTGAGAAATTAAACTAACAATAAATCCTGTTTATTGGGCGTTGAAATAGCGTCTTAAAAAAAATAGTTAGATATGAAACATCCGTTTGAGAAATTCAAAACCGGTTTGGAGTATATTCAACTTAGTTTTGAATGATTCCAGCGTCCGTTTGAATCATTCCGACGAGCGTTTGAACGATTGCAACTTAGTTTTGAATGATTCCAGCGAAAGATGAAACGATTCTAGCGAGCTTTTGAACGATTCCAGCTTAAGATAAAATCATTCCAGCTTAAGATAAAATCATTTTAGCTTTGGAAAAAATCATTCCAGCTTAGGATAAAATCATTCCAGCTTAGGAT
>JBGTHN010000707.1:0-2589 GCA_041746235.1 Pyrinomonadaceae bacterium
GCCTTCTAAGCTTTCCGCCGTAATTTTATGAGCCGAGATTGGAACATCTAAATCAAACTTTTCTTTTATATGTTCTTTCAAAGCGGTTTCGCCGCCAAAATGGTCTGGATGCAGATGCGAAACGATTATTTCTTTACAAACATTACCTTGCTCGATAAATTCATCTACAAGTTCAAAAAGTTTTGCTTGTTCAACGGGAAAAGGCGTTGCTGCATCAATTATCACAAACTCTTTTTTGCCGACAATAAAACAATTTGTGTGGGTTGCAGGCGGAAGAGTTTTGGTGCGTAAAGGCAGACAAATAACGCGTGAATTTAGTTCGATATAATTTATGTTGCCATCTGATCTCTGCGATTTTTGCAAAAGATTATTTGCAGATTTTCCTATATCTTTATTTTTCGCTAATTCCTGAATTGAAATTAAAACAGGCGGAGCAATTAGAACTTTTGAAGTTGCCCAAAGTTCAACTGCCTTTTTTGCCTCAATAAATTCAATCTCTTGCAATTCTGTGATTGCTTGATAAGGCTCTTGTTTGTTTGGACAAACTGCAATAAAAAAATGAGTTTTAAAACGCATCGGAGAAAATTCCGGCGTTGTCCAAAAACCTGTATAAATAAAATCTACCGCATCAATCCACAATCCCCAAAGTTCAAGAATTTCCGCAAAAGTGCTTCTGCCGGAAATTAAATCGTCGTGCAGAGATTTTCTTTGACCAGCGGTAAGTTTATCGCCATTGCGGACGAGCAAAATACCGATTTCCTCAAACATTTCGCGGGCAGCACAGGCAATATATTTTGCCATTTCTGCATCATCGCAATTTCTAACTTCGGTTATTGAATCGCTTTCATCAACCTTTCCTCCGGGAAAACCGTGAAATCCACCCAAAAATTTTAGTTTGGGATTTCGTCTTGCCCAGAGAACTTTGGTTAAATCGTTATTTAATAAAATTGTTGCGGCGGCATCTCTTGGAATTGCAATTTTTTGATTCACATATTTATTTTAACGTAAAAATATAGTTTTTATGAAACAAACAAACCTAATTTTCCAAGTTCTCTAAGGCTTTTGTCTAGCCAGTTTTCTATACCATTTAAAAGTTCTTGCTTATCTTCAATTTGGTCATTTGACTTGATGAATTCTTCTAGATTTTTAAGCAATAAATTACGATCTCGTGTGCCATCTAGTAATACCAGAAGATGTCTTGAAACTTCATCATCAATGTCAATATTTATGCCTAACAAAGTTGTAACACTTCTACTATTAATATGGATCTGCCATTTGGCTAAATCATTGATTGCAGGTGTGTTGCTAACTTCTTGTTTTACATTTGGCTGGTATAAATGGAGTTTTATTAAATCTGTCGCTTGAATTATGTGTAAGATAATCGCCCTTGTTATATCGAGTTCTTTTTTCCAATCTTCGGGTGAATATTCAGTATTTTCGAGTTGTTGTCTTACAAATTGTAAGAGATCGGTTAAGGGAATTGCTTTACCCCAAATTTCGCCAAGATATTTTAATGCTGTTTTGGTCGGCGGATGATCAATCTCAATTCCCATTCCGTCACTTCCGACAAATTTTTCGGGTTTTTGAATTGTCAGTTCAAAACTTTCCGACGCAGGTTTGACAGATGAAGCAATTAAGAATTTGTCCAACAATGCAGGTTCCAATTTATGATTCAATTTTTTGTCTTGACGGCAAAATAATGTCTGTCGAAATATGCGTCCGAGAAAAAAATCAATATATTGTTCACGTTCGATTATGTCGGGTTTTTGGTTTATAACTTCTTGAATATCGGGCGGAAAGTTTTTTGCCGACATTGCATATAGTTCCGATTCACAAAGGAATTGAAGATTATTTTCTTTGAGTTTTGCGGCAAATTCGTGAAAATATAATGGTTGGTAACATTCTGACAAATCATCATGATAAATATCACTTGCATCACGCTCAAAATGTCTTTTCAACTCAAATTCCAAAATCGGTTTATAAATTTCTTTTTCGCTTGAGTATTCGGCAAGAAGAGATAAAAAAGTTATTGATTCCTGCACTTTTTCCATTGGTTCTTCAGTGTTTTTTGTATGAAAACGCATCATTTGTCGCGACATATTGCGGTAATGCGAACCCGGATAAGCATTATAACTAAGATATCCGACACCATTTTCAGTAAGCATTTCGCCGAAAATTACAAAAACTTTTTCACGCACAAAATCAGGAATCCAAGAGATCAAACCGTGACCGATAATATAATCAAATGTGCCGAAATCTTCCGGTTTCATTTCCATTAAATCTATTTTGTGGAATTCGATATTTTTAAGATTCAATTCATCAGCCCATGTTTTAGCCTGTTCGATGTGTTTTCCCGAAATATCTACACCGACAAAAGTAGAGTCTTTCAAGTTGTAAGCGTGCGAAATTAAGTTGCTTCCATTTCCGCATCCAAGTTCGAGAACACGGCATTTTTCGGCAGGTTCAGGATTCATACCGAACAGCGTCGCCAAAGTTGCCAGATTATCAGGATGTGTTTTTACAAAAAACTTACTCGGATATGGCATTGAATCGTAAGATTGGGCAATTTCCATTTGTTTATCTTCTCCA
>JBGTHN010000708.1:0-2885 GCA_041746235.1 Pyrinomonadaceae bacterium
AATTTATGACGATTGGAAGACTCGATGAACTTTGCAACACATACCAGAGTTTTGTTGAATGACGATAAACTGCTAAATCGGCTTTTCCATCGCCTTCATAATCTCCGGCGAACGGAATATCAGTACTGATTCCCCATTGAACGACACTTATGCCTAATGTGCTACGCAACAGATACCAAACTCCCGTGCTTGGACGAAATATACCGATGTCAGTTTTACCGTCGGCATCAAAATCTGCGGAAACCGGCTTATCACCATTTAAGCCAAATTGTATGTAACTGACAAAACCGTTGGAACTGTTGATAATATACCAAACTCCATTTGAAGGTCGCCAAACGGCAATATCGGATTTTCCGTCGCCATCATAGTCGCCGGTTACGATTTCGTCTCCGCTTAAACCAAATTGTACGTTGGAAAAACCTCCATCTGAACTACGTTCAACTGACCAAGTGCCTGTATTTGGTCTATAATAGGAAAAATCGGTTTTACCGTCACCATCAAAATCGGAAACTTGATTTTCAAGTTGTGAAGTTACCTGACTGACATCCAAAACAAATAAACCATAAGTTAGATCACCTGCGAGAACTTTATCTTGACCGAGAAAAGGAAAAACTGCCCAATTACCGTCATAAGTGTTCGGCAAGGAATTTTGTAGGTTTTCATTTCCACAAATCATATCGAATGAATCATCAACCAAACTTTTCTCAGCTTCCGTAGGTGCAAAAACTTGTGGATAAGTATCAAATTGTCCGACTCTTTTTGGTTCGGCAGGTGATGAAATATCAAAGACTTGAATTCCGGCTTGATACCACGCAACGTATAAAAAATTCCCCATCACAACAGGGTTATGTGGCGTGACGGCATTCAATCCCAATCCCTGCATTGTAATACTGTTGACAATGACTGGAACTGCCGGATTTGTAATGTTATAGACGCGAACGTCGCCTTCACCATCGTTTGTTTCGCGGCAACTATACAAATAATTTCCGTCTTCACTCGTCCAACTGCTGTGCATTCTGTTGCCAGATGTAACTCCAGTTGGGTCTTCGACAAAACCTAGTAATGTCGGTGCTTGACTTGTAATATTGGAAATATCGTAAATTTCAGTTCTTCCGCGTGTAGAAGAATTTCCCCAACCGGAAGTGAACATACGATTTCCGCGTATGTGCATTGCGTGAACCCAAGTTACTTCGGTTGGATTGATGTCGCGGATAAAAACCGGGCTTGCCGGATTGCTGATGTTAATTACCTTGATAAGTTTATTTGAAAATCCGTTAAAATTTTCATAAAGCAAATTTCCATCAACGACCATTTCGTGAATCGAGTTGAAACCATTTCCGTTTGAAGTATTTACAACTCCCAAAAGTTGTGGATTTGTCGGGTTTGTCAAATCTACGATATGAACACCGCCACCGTTTCCGCTTCCAAAATAACCTCGATTTCCAACAACTATTGCTTCTAAAAATTGTATATTATTTCCCGGATTATATCTTGATGAAAGCGTTGGAGCATCGGGATTTGATACATCGTAAATAAAAACTCCGCGACAACTAAAACTTCCTTGCACAGCAATATTTCCATCTGCATAAATATCAGAGAATTTTAAGTTTGTCGTTCCGCCACTGGAAGTTGTACAAGCCGGATCAATATGTGAACGCAGTCGCACTTTTTGAGCCGATGTTTGTTGGGAAAATCCAATTAAAAACAAACTCAAGAACAAAAACAAAAACAAAACTCTTTCATTGAAAAATTCAATTTTATACATAATATTTTTCTTATTTTTTTTGATGGAAATAAACTTACAAATTACAAATACAATTTTGGCTTAATATTAACGATTAAATCAAGCTCAAAATAGAGAATCATATAAACTTTTTTAATGGTCTATATGATTCTAAAGTTGAAAATTTAGTTGTAATTTATGAAGCTGCTTGCGAAGCGTCCCGCATAACCAGATCAAACGTGCCGGGAGCGACTTTCTTAAACCGACGATTTCTATTTAAAGAAACTGCAATTGAAATTGTCGGATTATTTCCTTTAAATTCAAATCCGCCCGTAACAAGATAGTTGTATAAGTCATTAACGTGCAGAGGACTGCTCGTTTCACGCAAAATCAAAGTGCAAGCCTGTGTGATAGTTCTGTCTGCAAATCTTTGGTTAAGCGGCTCAATATTCTGTGCAACGGGAGGAACATTTCTTTGTCTGTTGTTATTTATATAGGCTACTGAATCATTGTTATAATCATTCTGTGAATAGTTTTGATTACGACGATTTTGAGAATTTACATAATCGTTGTCTTGTCGCCCGCGATTATCTATGTTGCGTGGGTTGTTTCTGTTGCTATTATTTTGTCGGTTATATTGCTCATCACGACGACTATTGTTTGAATTCACATAATCATCGAATTCATCAAATATTTGATCTTCGTAATTGATTCGCTTATTTTCATTGTTTGGCTCGGCAATTGCTAAAATACCGTGAATTGCTTCAGTGATCTTTTTTGAACTTTCTTCGATAGTTTTTATTTCCTGCCGCAGACGATTTGCTTTCGTTTCAACCTCACGCAGACGCTCCATCAAACGATTTTGGTCATCTTTGTTTTCCTTCAAAGTTTCCCTAAAAGTTGCGATTAATACTTCTTTTGCGTTTGATTCTGCCATATTTTGAGTTTGTGGTAATAAAAAAAATCAATGATTTCTCTCAATCATAAAAGTTGGAATTTCTTCCAAAGCTAAACGATACTCTGTTTTCGGTAAGATTTCAAGATTTTTTACGGCTTCACTTGCATATTGATAAGCTCTGTTGCGTGTATTTTCCAAATAACCCTGCGTCGTTAGATTGTCAAGAAGTTTCTCACGCGAACTGTTTCGATATTCACCGTCACG
>JBGTHN010000709.1:0-3409 GCA_041746235.1 Pyrinomonadaceae bacterium
TGAAAAAAACATCAACGGCAATGATGAAAACCCTTTTTACGAAACTGCATCAGATGAAGAATGGCTTGCCGAACTCAATTCACTTGCTGAATTTTCGTATAAAACCCCTGAAACTTTTGATGATAGTCGCGAAAGTATCTATGGCGAAAGAGAGGCTAATCAAATATGAGTCATTTAGTTGATTCAAACATTCTTCTGCGACTTTCACAAAAGAAACACCTTCATTATCCAATTGCCAGAAATGCCATTATAAATCTACGAAAAAATGGTGAAGAAATTTGTTTTGTTCCGCAAAATATAATCGAATTTTGGGCAGTTGCAACAAGACCTGCAATATCAAATGGTTTAGGTTTAACGATTGACGAAACAAAGTCAGAAATCGCAAAGTTCAAAAAACTCTTCAAATTTTATAACGACGAAACAGGAGTTTTTGCCGAGTGGGAAAATTTAGTTACCAATTATCCAACGTCAGGCAAAAATGTTCACGATGCAAGGATTGTCGCAGCAATGATTACTCATAAAATTACTCATCTTTTAACATTCAATACAAAAGATTTTATGCGATATAGCGGAGTTAAAGTAGTTGATCCGCACACTATTAAATGAGGTTAATTTTTGTAACTGTGTTGCTTCTTAAATCAATCATTTGTTTTTATGTTTAAAGCAGATGCTAATTTAGTATAATTTCGTTCAACAATATAGTTGCGGGTTACTTGATGACGTTTCAATAATTCAGAATGTTCACCAAACAAAGTTTCTAATTCTTGCTTTGAGAAACTGTTGAGCGTTCCCATATTTACTAATGAATTTAGAAATGATACATATTCTTCAAAGTTTTCATTTGCCAAAATTTTAGAGTTTAAAGAGGGAGAATCATCTTCACAGTTTAATAGGCTTTTGACCCCTCTAAATTTCACATCATTATTTAGCTTTTCATGAAGTTGTATAAATAAAGATGAAGTTACAGAAACATTAATACTATTCAAAATTATGAAAAGTATTAGAAATAAAATAATCAAAAGTAGTAAGAGTAATTCCATAAGTTTTTCCGATGTTAAAGTCTTTTGAAATAAAAGAAATTGCAAATCTAGCACATTTCCGAGAATCATTTACCGAAAACTATCATTAATCTCTTTCAAAATTTCCGCACCCGGACAGAGTTCTGTTTCGCCCAATGAATTCAAAGGTTTTTCGCTTGTTTCGAGGAGTCCGTGGAAATTTTGTGCGTCGGGGTTCATATATAATAATCCGGTTAAAATTTCGTCTTTTGATTTGGCATTTTGGACGGCGTTGATGGCTGAGAATCGGTCGGACGGATTCCAGTCTTTGGCTAACTTTTGGAGATTAATTATTGAACCGTCGTGCATTTTTATGCTTTGCGTGCTGCCTTCTTCGTAGTTCGTTTTGATCTCCCGTTTGATCGGGACAAAATCAATTGTCGCGGTCGCTTCGATGTGTTCGCGGACGTAATCGTAGGATTTGGTTGAGCCTTCGTTGTTATTAAAGGTTACACACGGCGAAATAATATTCAAAAATGCAAAGCCGTTATGTCGCAGACCTGCTTTGAGTAGCGGGATGAGTTGTTCTTTGTCGCCCGAAAAACTTTGAGCGACGAATGTTGCACCGAGTTCGATGGCAAGGCTGGCGAGATCGATCGCTTCAAACGGATTGATGTTGCCGGATTTATTTTTCGAACCGCTGTCGGCGGTCGCCGAATCCTGACCTTTCGTCAAGCCGTAGCAACCGTTATTCATAACGATATAAACCATATTCAGATTACGCCTGATGACGTGGACGAATTGCCCCATTCCGATCGAAGCCGTGTCGCCGTCGCCGGAAATTCCCAAATATGTCAGATCGCGGTTGGCAAGATTTGCACCCGTCGCGATCGAAGGCATCCGTCCGTGAACGGAATTAAAACCGTGCGAATTCGACAGAAAATATGCGGGCGTTTTCGACGAACAACCGATGCCGGAAAGTTTCGCAACCTTGTGCGGTTCGATGTTCAATTCAAAACAAGCCTCGGCAATCGAAGCAGTTATTGAATCGTGTCCGCATCCGGCACAAAGCGTCGAGAGCGAGCCTTCATAATAATCAACCGTGTAACCCAAATCGTTTTTGGGCAAGTTCGGATGGCGAAATGTAGAACGTACGTATGACATATAATTTTACTAACTTTTTTCCATTTCAGATTCGGCAATAATAATATCTCCGCCATTAGAATCAAGTTCAACAAGATATTTGATTGGTTGAAGTGATTCTAAAGAAATAACGCTGGCAAATTTTCCTATATGCTCACCAGATTTAATTTGAACATAATCGTTATATCTAAATAAAACTCCTTCAATTGGCTGAAAGTTATACCAAAGTTTGTGTGCTTCACTTAGATTCATTTCTTTAAATTTTCCTTAATCTGCATCAAAAGATTATCGGTTGTAACCAGCGTTCTATCATAATTTAAAGCTAAAGATACTTTTCCCAGATTTATATCAGAAATTAATTACAACTCGATAATTTCCTTGTCTTTTTTCAAAAGATGGTTGACGATTTGGCTACGGTCAAGATTTTTCTCGACTGCCAATTTTTGCACAAATTCGGCTATCTCGGGTTCGAGATAGATCGGTAAATTAAATTCGCCATCGGGGTTGTAAAACTTGCCTCGGATTCCTTTTGAAAAATCATATTCCTGCTTCATATTGTTTCAAGAAGTGCCGATTCTGCGGCTTTGGGTAATTCTACCGGAACGAAATAATTAGCGGAGAAAAGATAATTTTCTCCCGATTCGTCAACCACTCTGATCATATTGTGTCGTTTTCCTTTTTCGTCGGGCAAAACGCGGTAAACCTTCCATAACTGCAATGAAGCCGGATAGTCGTCGTTTTTTACACAGATTGCAAATTGCGGTTTTTCTTTCATAATTCTTAATCGAAAAGTTCTTTAATTTTCATTTCAACTTTGCCGATGCCGTGTGCTTCATACCAATGTAGCTCGGCTTCAAATTCTTCACCATCATCAAGAAAACGAATACGGGCAAAACCTTTTAACTTTCGCCAACGCCCACTACCGTAAGTTTTTCGCAACCATTCAATGTCTCGAATGTTGCTCCCAACAGCAATTGTTTCGATTTCTTCAATTTCGCTGATGACTTCAAATAAACTCAACTTTTATGATGCTCCTTTCAAGTGTAAGACTCAAGCAATTACATCAAATTCGCTTTAATCTGATTCAAAATATTATCAGCAGTTATCGGCGTTCCGTCGTAATTCAGAACTGAAATAAGTTTCTCGGGATTTGTTCCGAGTTCAATTAACATCAAACTTCTGAATTGTGCGTCGCGGTTTTGTTCGATGACGAAAACTTTCTCGTGCGAATTGATAAAATCTTCAAACGCTTTGCCGAATGGAAATGC
>JBGTHN010000710.1:0-6545 GCA_041746235.1 Pyrinomonadaceae bacterium
GCGGACAGACGGTTTTTCATCTGCACGTTCATCTGTTAGGAGGAAGACAATTTATCTTTCCCCCGGGATAAGACTTGTGTTTTTAATAAGAGTTTATGAAAAAGTTTTATTTAATTTTAGTTTTAATAGCGGTTTGGCAAATTGGTTGCGGAACCGAAGCGGCAAAAAATGAAAATGTTGTCGAAAATGTAAATCAGGCGGTTAATGAAAATGTGCAAAATGTGAACACAAATTCAAACCAAAATGCAAATGCCAAAACCGCTGATGATGAAGAAGTGCCGAAGTTTGACGATGCCGAAAAAGCTCTGAAAAAAGGCGAAGAGTATCTTGAAAATAACAAAACGGATAAGGCGATTGATGCACTAAAACAAGCCGTCGAGCTTGATAACGATTTAGCCGATGCACATTTCAGACTTGGTATAGCTTACTCATTGGCGGAATCGGAAGATGATAAAGAGGTCGAAGCAGAGCCGGTTGTAGCAGAAGAAGAACAACCAAAGAAGAAAACAAAAGATAAATCCAAAACGAAAAAGCGAAATTCAGAAATAGCTTTTGAAAATGCGGTCAAGGCTTATAAAAAGTTCATCGCCAAAAATCCGAAGGATGCCAAAGCCTATTACAATTTAGGTCGTGCTTACAATAAACTCGGTAGTGATAATGATGATGAAGCCCGAAAAGCTCTGGAAAAAGCTGTAAAACTGGATGAAGAAAATAGTCTCTATCGAACTGAGTTAGGTTCGATTTTAATTGAACTTGCCAAATATCCCGAAGCGATTAGGGAGTTAAATAAGGCAATCGAACTCGATGAAGATAATCTTCAGGCAGAAGACCTTTTAGAAGAAGCAAAAGACGGCAAAAAACGTACGGATTTCAATAAAGATAAGCAAAAGTAAAAAGTAAAAAGTAAAAAAGATGTATTAAGTTTTTAGCAATTTTATTTGATACGTCTTTTTTTTGCTTAAAACTAGAGGTGCTTCCATATAACACATATTTAAGATAGCCTGTGTCAACTTGACATTCGAGCGGATTAAAGCGAAAACTATTTACAAAGAAGTTTTCTTCTTTACAGAACTTATAAAGTTTGTAAATACTTGATTTATGAAGATTGAACTCGAATCCCCCGAAACGCCGCAGACACTTTCACTAGAACGCAAAATCCGAATGCACGAGGCACGCGAAGCGATTATTGATCGTTTAGCAATTGAGTTACCGACCAATATACAACTCGAAAGATTTTTGCGTGTCGTCGTATCGGAAATCGGACGAATGATGGAAGCAGATCGTTGTGATCTTATCCAACTTACTGAAGATAATGAACTTAGTATTAGCCACGAATGGCGTAAATCTGATGATATTCCGATTAGCGAAGGCACGAGAATTCCGATTGATGCAGAAAAACTAGGCGAATATTTTGATCTGACCAAACCGATCGTCGTCAATGACACTTCAAAGGCAAAAGATGCGAAAGTTCGTTTTCTTGCCAAGGCACTTGAAACTCGTTCATTACTCGTTTTGCCGATCGTTATAAATGAAAAAGTTATCGGACTTTTGGGTTTGCACGATACAAAATCGCCGAGAGTTTGGCTCAAAGATGAGATTGCATTTCTTGAATCTATCGCCAGCCAACTTGCCATCGGTTATCAATACACGAGTTTATACGTAACACAAGAACAGGAAACAAAACGAACCCACGCATTGCTCGAAATCGCCAATACACTCAATTCACACTCGGATTTTAATATCGTTTCATCGAAAGTTTTGGAACGTGCCGTCGGACTTGTCGGTGCAGATTACGGAGCTTTGGGAGTTTTAGATCAATCCGAGAAAAAAATCTCACTCGCATCATTCAAAATGGGCGAGGGAATCAAGCCCAACAAAGTTTTGCAGATGATTGAAGAACACAATCAATCGCTTGATTTAGAACCATTTCCGGCTTTGAAGGACATTTTGAAAGAAGGCAAAACTCTGCGTTTGATTGACTCGGAATTGCCTTTGCCGATTCGTATATTTTTCAATTCTCAATTCAATGGAAAAGCCGCATTGGTTTCGCCTGTGCGGGTTGCCGGACAAGCATTCGGTTTGCTCGGATTTGTCTGGAGCGAAGAAATTGAAAACGGATTTGATGACAATGATGTAGCACTTGTCGAAGGAATTTCCGATCAGATCGGAACGGCACTCGAACGCGACCAACTTTCGGCAGAAATAATGCGTTTGAAATCCGAATTGCACGAGCGAAATACGAGTCAGATCATCGGTCAAGCACCGAATATACGCCGTGCGATCGAACTTGCTCTAAACGTCGCTGATGCAACTACGACGGTGTTAATACAGGGCGAATCTGGAACGGGAAAAGAATTGATCGCTAATCTGATCCATTATAATTCTGGCAGAGATGACAAAAGTTATGTAAAAATAAATTGTGGTGCGATTCCTGAATCTTTGCTTGAATCGGAACTTTTCGGACACGAAAAAGGTGCTTTCACCGATGCTCACACCATGCGGAAAGGTCGCTTTGAAGAAGCCGACGGCGGAACGCTTTTTCTTGATGAAATCGGCGAGATGAGTCTTTCCGCACAAGTCAAACTTTTGCGGGTTTTGCAGGAAGGCGAATTTATGCGAATCGGCGGAAACGAAACAATAAAAGTTGATGTTCGCGTTATTGCGGCATCAAACATAAACCTTGAAGAAGCCATTGAAAAAGAAACATTTCGCAAAGATCTATATTATCGTTTGTCAGTATTTCCAATTGAAATTCCGCCGCTTCGGGAACGCCCGGAAGATATTAATCTGCTTGTCTTTCATTTCCTTGAAGTTTATAAAGAAAAGTCCGGACGTTTTGTTTCGGGAATTTCCAAAGAGGCTTTACGGGCTTTGGTAAATTATGAATGGTCTGGAAATGTTCGTGAACTTGAAAATGCGATCGAAAGAGCTGTGATCATTGCATCCGGCAGACAAATCGAACTTGATGATCTACCAAATGCGATCAGTCAAAAAGCGTTTGAACTTGATGCATTGGCACGCGAAGAAAGAGTTAAAGCCGCTAGTGAAGGTCGTTCAATTGGATTAGAGATCGAATTACCGACAGCAATGAGCGAAGTTGAAGAAAAAATTATCAAAGCTACACTTGATTACACAGACGGCGATAAATCCAATGCCGCACGCCTTCTAAATATCGGTAGAAAAACTCTTTACCGAAAGTTAGAACAATATAATTCCAAGGAAAACTAAATTGTAAACAAGCCAATATATTGCCCTTTTAATGTTCAAAAAATCATTTACTTTTTTCTCTAAAAGGCTTATAATTCAAGGCAAATCGGTAATTTGTCTGATAGGGAAATGTGTAAATTTCACTGATATAAACTATCTCTAAGACAACTACTTATTTGCTCTCTCCAATAATCTTTACAGCACAAATTAAGTAGAAGCGTGTCTTTAATCAAAGCTAAAGGAGTATGAAAATGAAAAAAAACCTTATTATACCGATACTTTTTATTCTGACTTTTTTGATTCAAATCAGTTTTGCCCAAACTCCGCAAACGCAACCGACTCCACCGATTGAAGATGATGGAGAAGTTGTTAAAATTTCAACCAATCTTATCCAGATGGATGTTGTCGTTACAGATAAGAAAGGAAATCAAATTGCCGATCTAACAGCCGAAGATTTTGAAATTTACGAAAACGGTAAAAAACAAGTCATTACAAACTTTTCTTATATCGTTACAAATTCCAGAATGGAAATTTCCAACGAATCGAATCTCCCCAAAACGGATTCAAAAAATATAAACCAAACTCCGATTCCGCCGGTTAAACTCAATCCCGGACAAGTCCGACGCACTTACGCCCTCGTCGTAGATGATTTGGGATTGTCTTTTGAAAGTGTTTTTTATGTTAAGAAGGCTTTGAAAAAGTTTGTTGATGAAGAAGTGCAGGAAGGCGAGTTAGTAGCAATTATCAGAACGGGCGGCGGAATCGGAGCTTTACAATCCTTTACCAATAATAAACAACAACTTTATGCCTCGATTGATAAAATCCGTTGGAATTCAAACGGACGAAGCGGAATCGGTCCTTTCAATCCAATCGAATCAACTCTAAAAGAAGATTTACAAGGAACTGCCAGATCGGATGGAAGCGTTAGAGGTGGTCAGGGTAATAATGAAGATAAAGAGTTTGAAAGACAAATAGATGAATACAGACAGTCAAATTTTGCTTATGGGACATTGGGAGCGTTACGTTATATTGTCAAGGGAATGAAGGATTTGCCCGGACGTAAATCCGTTGTATTGTTTTCGGAAGGATTTCAGTCTTTATCAAGAGAAAACGGAATGGCAGTATCAAGTGGAGTTTTTGATGATTTAACAAGACTTGCCGAATACGCGAATCGCTCATCCGTCGTCTTTTACACGCTTGATCCTCGCGGATTGGTTAATCCACTGGCGGCAACCGCCGAAGATAAAATCTCGAGCATTTTTCCCGGCGATCTTAGTTCGGGTGATAAATTTGACACTGATCCGAGAGCATTGAGAAACTCTCAACTTATAGAATCACAGCAAACATTAGCTTATCTAGCCAATCAAACCGGCGGAATTCCGTTTGCAAACCGAAACGATTTGAATAAAGGTTTAAGGGAAGTAGTAGAAGATCAAAAAGGATACTATTTGA
The DNA here is from genome assembly GCA_041746235.1 of Pyrinomonadaceae bacterium. Taxonomy (GTDB): domain Bacteria; phylum Acidobacteriota; class Blastocatellia; order Pyrinomonadales; family Pyrinomonadaceae; genus Aridibacter. The sequence goes on from JBGTHN010000710.1 coordinate 4,660, forward strand.
TTGCGTATGAACCCGCTGATGAAACTTTTGACCCCAAGAAAAGCCGTTACAACAATCTTAAAATAAAAGTTCTCCGAAACAATACGAGTGTTCGTTACCGAAGCGGATTTTTCGGAATTCCCGATGAAAAACTCGCTGTCACTACCAATCAAACGATTGGACAACAAATTTACGGGGCTTTGACTTCGCCGTTTGGAGCAAGCGACATTTCATTGAGCATAAATACGATTTTTGCCGAAAACCCGCAACAAGGCACATTTATCAAATCAATTGTCTTTATAGACGGCAAAGACCTTAAATTTACTGATGATACAGATGGCACGAAAAAGGCTAATTTCGACATAATTGCGATGACTTTCGGTGATAACGGTCAGCCGATTGATGAAGCATCAAAAAATTATACGATCAAAGTAAGCGAAGAAAATTATCGAAGGATTCTGGAAAAAGGTTTTGTTTATGACCTGATTATTCCGATAAAAACCCCCGGAGCATATCAGTTTCGGGTTGCTCTACGTGATTCCGCAAACGGAAAACTCGGTGCGGCATCTCAATTTATCGAAATTCCAAATTTAAAGAAAAAACAACTTACCTTATCGAGCCTTATTCTTAATGGTTATTCGGCGGAAGATTGGCAAAAAGTCAGTGCAGGTCAGATGATTTCATCCCGTAGCGAAGAGAGCGGCAATTTTGAAATGAATGTGGCAACGGCATTAAGACAATTCAAAACGGGAACTGTTCTGCAATACGGTTATATTATTTACAATGCCAAAAACTCCGGCAAGCAACCGCTTCAATTAGAAATTCAAGCGAAAATATTTCGTGACGGAAAAGTGATTTTAGAAGGAACACCGACGGCATTTGATACAAAAAACCAGACGGATCTAAGCCGCATCGAAGCCGCCGGAGCAATCACGCTCGGAAAAAACCTCGAACCCGGAAATTACGTTTTGCAAGTGATCGTTACTGATAAAATGGCGAAACGAAAGTATCAGACAAATTCCAGTTGGGTTGAATTTGAGATCGTCGAATAACGTGTTTTTATTTACAAAATACTTGATTCCAAGTTTAGCGATGAAAAATGCTAAACTTGGAATTTCTTTTTTATGGATATAATAGTTGGAACAGCGGGACATATTGACCACGGGAAAACCGCACTCGTTAAAGCATTGACGGGCGTTAATGCCGATCGTCTGCCGGAAGAAAAAAAACGCGGGATCACGATTGATCTGGGATTTGCCGAACTCGATTTGGGTGATGTTCGCATCGGTTTTGTAGATGTTCCGGGACACGAAAAATTTGTTAAAAATATGCTTGCGGGAGCAAGTGGAATTGACCTTGTGGCATTGGTTGTAGCGGCAGATGAAGGCGTTATGCCGCAGACTCGTGAGCACTTTGAAATTTGCCGTTTGCTCGAAACAAAGCACGGTTTAATAGTTCTGACGAAGTGCGATTTGGTTGATGAAGAATTTCTCGAACTCGTTAAATTAGACGTTGCCGAACTTGTCGAAAATTCGTTTCTTGAAGATGCTCCCGTTTTAGCAGTTTCGGCAAAAACAGGCGATGGAATTGATGAACTCAAAAAAACTCTATCCGAAACCGCTAAACAAATTCCTGCCCGACAAAATGAAATAATTTCACGTCTTCCCATTGACCGAACATTTTCTGTCAAAGGTTTTGGTGCGGTTATAACGGGAACTTTGGCGACGGGCGAAATCGAAATTGGAAGCGAGATGGAGCTTCTTCCGAACAACAAAAAAGTTCGCATTCGCGGTGTTCAAACTCATGGAAAAGAAGTTGAGAAAGCGTCTGCGGGACAAAGAACCGCCGTGAATCTTGGTGGAATAAACCACGATGAAATAACGCGTGGAATGATTTTGAGTGAAGCC
>JBGTHN010000711.1:0-7275 GCA_041746235.1 Pyrinomonadaceae bacterium
AAATCAAATTAAGATTATTTTGGTCCACCGGCGAGTTTTCCGATGAGTGTGAATAGAGGTAAATACATCGAAATCACGATCGAACCGATTGTTACGCCTAAGAAAGCGATCAAAGCAGGCTCGATCATTGCCAATAAATCAGCGATTGCCGAATCAACTTCGTCTTCATAGAAATCGGCGATTTTTCCGAGCATTGCGTCCATCGCACCCGTCTGTTCACCAACACCAATCATTTGACTAACCATCTCAGGAAAAACATTTGTTTCTTTTAATGGGTCAACAAAATTTTCACCACGTTCAACGCCGTCGCGGACTTTCAAAATAGCATTTTGAATAACCAAGTTTCCAGCTGTTTTCGCTGTGATTTCAAGAGATTGAAGAATTGGAACACCGGAAGAAAGCAGTGTTGAAAGAATTCGTGAAAATCTTGCAACAGCAATTTTACGCAATATCGAACCGAAAATCGGAAGTTTCAATAAAATTGCATCAATATTTAGCTGACCTTTTGGCGTTGCATAATAGAACTTGAGTCCAACTCCCGAAGCAATCAAACCTATTAAGAGTCCAAGTCCGCCCCAACCGGCTAAGAAATTACTTATTGCCATTACGATTCTTGTTGGTAATGGAAGTGCTTCACCGGGACCGAGCAATCCTAAAAAGATTTGTTGGAATTGCGGAATTACGACAATCATAATAATAGCGATTGCCCCAATTGCCACTAAAATAACTGCCGCCGGATAGATAGATGCGGAAACAATACTGCGTTTTAATTTAACAACTTTTTCGATCAAAGTTGCCAGACGTTGCAGGATCAGATCAAGCACACCACCCGTTTCACCGGCTTCAACCATATGTGTATAAAGGTTGTCGAAAACTTTTGGATGATTGGAAAGTGCCGAAGCAAGAGTCGAACCTTCTTCAACATCTTGGCGAACTTGATTTAGAACGTCCCTAAAAAACGCATTCGGTTGCTGTTGGGCAAGAATGTCTATACATTGAACGAGTGGCAAACCGGCATCAATCATTACGGAAAATTGACGTGTAAAAACAGCTAATTCTTTTGCTTTTACTTTTTTATTACGTCCGAGTTTCGGAATGGCGATTCCCTGCCCCTTTTCTGAGGCTTGGGTCATCGTAATTTGCTCACGTTTTAATAAAGAACGAAGTTCTTCTTGGCTGGCGGCGGCTCTTTCACCGGAAACCATTTCATTCAAACGGTTTCTACCTTTATATGTAAATGTTGGCATTTTTTTTAATAGCTCCTGTCAAATTAATTTCTTTTAACGAACCGGCGGACGTTTTCCGATAGGTCGTGATTTCATATATGGACTTGCGTGTTCATTATTTCCCGATGATGAACCCGACATAGGTTTTCTCATTGCACTTGTATAAGATTCATTAAGTCCCGCACCTCTTTCGATCAATTCTTTAAGTTCATCAGCATTTGAAGTGCGTTGCATTGCTGTATCGAGATTTATTTGGCGTTTGTGATAAAGCGTTGCAAGTGCTTGGTTAAATGTCTGCATACCAAATTTGTCCTGTCCGGTTTGCATCATTGAATAAATTTGGTGAATTTTGTCTTCACGGATAAGATTGCGAATAGCAGAATTGGGAATTAAAATTTCCATCGCCATTGCTCGCCCGTCGCCCGTCGCTTTCTGTAGAAGTGCTTGACATAAAATTCCTTCTAAAACAAGCGAGAGTTGTGTGCGGACTTGGGCTTGTTGTCCGGCTGGAAATACATCAATAATACGGTTAATTGTTGAAGCGGCTGAGTTTGTGTGGAGCGTGGCAAATGTTAAGTGTCCTGTTTCAGCAATTCTCAAAGCCATCTCAATGGTTTCTAAATCCCGCATCTCACCAACGAGAACAACATCAGGATCTTGACGAAGTGCGGTTCGCAGTGCGTCCGAAAAACCGTGCGTATCTGCATTTACTTCGCGTTGATTAACGACACAATTTTTGTGATTGTGCAAAAATTCGATCGGGTCTTCAATTGTTAAAATATGTTCGTGCCGTTCTTCATTGATCTTATCAACCATCGAAGCCAAAGTTGTTGATTTACCCGAACCCGTCGGTCCCGTCACGAGTATAAGACCGCGTGGTTTGTTGCATAAATCTCTAACAACTTGTGGCAAACCAAGTTTTTCAAATGATGAAATTTCATAAGGAATTGCACGAAAGACTGCTCCAACCGCACCTTTTTGATTAAACAAATTGGCACGAAAACGCGACATACCCTTTAAACCAAACGAAAAATCAAGCTCCAGATTTTCTTCAAATCTATGCTTTTGGGCATCGGTTAGAACCGAATATGCAAGACGTTTTGTTTCCGCAGGCGAGAATTGCGGATAACCATCAAGCGGTCTCAAATGTCCGTGAACACGGACTTGCGGCGGACTCTTGGTTGTAATATGCAGATCGGAGCCACCCAAATCCGTCATCTTTTTTAGCAATTCAGGAAGTGTTAACTGTGTATCTGCATTTAGTTGATCTTGGATACTCATTGTTTATTTAAAGCCTCTTGGTTACGTAAATTGAAAGAAAATTAGTGAGGAATATTTGGTAGTTTTTGGTCTTTGTCTTATTTTGATGTTTGGTTAAACTTTAACTCAAAATAATTAGGATAAAGTGGAAAAGAATTACAAAGACCAAAAACCTATTTAGACATATTATGCGAATCAAGGGTTGAAATTGGATGCTTAAAATCAACAACTTACAAGTGCCGTTTGCGTAAAAATAAAATCCGCAGTCATGTAAGTTCTTTGTTTTCAACAATGGTGTTTTTCTACTCTTGATTGGCATATATTATTGATTTTGAGCCTGTTGCGGTCTCTCTTCAGGTTTTTGTAGTGTTTGAATTACTTTCTCGGATTTCTTCACGACCTGTTCGGAAGCCCCTTCTGACGCTTTTGCCGAAACCCTGTAAATCTGTCCATTTGATTCAGTAAAATAGAATGTCCTTGATTGAACACGATTATTTTTGTCAGCAGATTTAGCGACAACTACATAAACCTTTTTACCGGCGATTTCCTTTGAATAATCATTTTCAACCCAACCGTTTTCCTGAATCATTTTGTCAATAACGCCACGACGCAAAGTAGTTGTCGAAACTCCGCCAACTGTGCTGTTACGTCCATTTAATGAAGTTTGTCCAACAGATGGACCGACGACATCAAGCGAAACGTCTTCGTTTCCGTTATATATCGGAACACTACTCACCTGCGGTTGTTGTGTTGCTTGTGAAACAAAGGATTGATTTTGGGTTCGTTGTGAAGTCCTTTGTGTCACCGGAGCGACAGGTTGTGAACTTTGTCTTTGCTTGGCTAAACGAATTCGTTTCAAACGCATACTTCTTTTTCGTTTGGTGATTGTCTTTTTACGACTTTGTTCTGCCCGATAAGTTTTCATCCATTTTCTTGAATATTTTCTCGTGCTACGCGATTTTTTGGTTCTTCGTTTGGCAGTATATTTACGTGAATTTTTATATCGCTTGACACTTCGCGTTCTTCTGACTTGTCGCGTTCTTTTGACTTGTCGCTTTGCTTTATAACGACGTGGTTTTTTATACCTTTTCGAACTTCGGTATCTTTTCGAACTTCTATACCTTTTTGAACTTTGGTATTTTCGTGTTTTTCTGTAACTCTTAGAACTTCTATATCTTTTAGAAGATTTTATAGTTCTCATTGTGCGATATTTTTTCGCTCTGTTTTTTTTCTTTTTCTTACGTACCTGTGACTTCTTAGCACCAGCCTCCGCATATTCGGTTGCAATCGGAACTATTGTTCCTAAGGCAACAAACAGAATCAAAGCTAAAATAATTGCTCGCAACATATTTCCTCCAAAATTATAAAACCGTTTCCTTGACAACCTCTTCGATCGTCGTCATTCCTTCACGTAATTTGCAAAGTCCCGACTGCCGGAGGCTAACCATTCCTAACTCAATAGCTCTCTTTCGAATCTCGATAGAGCTTGCTCCAATAATAATAAGTTCACGAAGTTCGTCCGTGATCTCCATTACTTCAAATAAACCGACTCGACCTTTATAACCTGTATCGTTACAGGTTTGGCATCCTCTGCCTTTGTAAAATTTAATTTCGCCCGCTTCTTCTTCGGAAAATCCGATCTCAACAATCGCCGGAATCGGAATATCTTGTTCTTCTTTGCATTCACTGCAAACTCGTCGAATAAGTCTTTGGGCTTGAATAATATTGACACTCGTGGCAACAAGGAAAGGCTCAATTCCCATATTGACCATACGAGAGATCGTCGAAGGAGCATCGTTCGTGTGAAGTGTTGATAAAACCAAGTGTCCTGTAAGTGCCGCTTTAATAGCAATTTCTGCTGTCTCAAAATCACGAATCTCACCAACCAGAACAATGTTCGGATCTTGACGTAAGAATGAACGAAGAGCAGCAGCAAAATTTAGTCCGATCTGTTCTTTCATCTGAACCTGATTGATACCTTCGAGGTTAAATTCAACCGGGTCTTCTGCCGTCATAATATTTGTGTCAATCGTATTAAGTGATTGCAGTGCAGAATAAAGCGTGTTCGTTTTACCCGAACCTGTTGGTCCCGTAACCAGAACCATTCCATAAGGTTTCGAGATATTGCGTTGAAACATTTCAAGACTTTCCGGTTCAAAACCGAGTCTTGTCATATCAAGCATCAGTTTGTCTTTATCAAGAAGACGCAGCACGACTTTTTCGCCGAACAATGTGGGTAGAGTTGAAACACGAAAATCCAGTTCCCGTGAGCGGCTGTCAATTTTCACCTTGATTTTGATGCGTCCGTCCTGCGGCAGGCGTTTCTCGGAAATATCAAGTTTCGCCATAATTTTCAGACGGGAAATCAAAGCATCTCTCATCTTCATAGGCGGATGCATTACGTCATATAAAAGTCCGTCAATTCTGAATCTGATGCGAAAATCTTTCTCGTAAGGTTCGACGTGAATATCGGATGCACCGCGTCGTAAAGAATCAACTAACAAAACATTTACAAGTCTAACAACCGGAGCATCTTCGCTCGCCTTGGCAAGCTGTGCCAAATCAATTTCATCATTATCCTCAAGTACTTCTAGTTCTTCGCCTTCGTCGTGAGTATCAAAATTGAATTTTTCAAGTGAAACATCTAAATCTGAATCGGTGATCTTTTCACTAACTACACCGTTTCCATTAGATTTTCCTTTACGGCTTCCCATTAATCTGGAACTCATTTTTTCAAAATCATTTTCCAGTTCGACATTTGCCAGATCAAGTTCTTTCGATGAGCTATAATATTTTGCAACAGCGATTTGAATTGACGCTTCGGACGCAATAACCGGCTCAATATTTAGCCCGGTCATAAATTTTATGTCGTCCATTGCAAAAACATTTGTCGGATCAGCCATCGCCATTGTCAGAGTTGCTCCAACTTTGGAGATCGGCAGAACCATATATTTCATCGCAACTTCCTGTGAGATAAGTCTGGCGGTTTCTTCATCAATATGAAAAAGATCCAAATTTATTGAAGGAACGCCATATTGCCGCGATAAAACAGATGTAACCACCTCATCAGAGATGATGCCTAATTTTATTAAATTTGACCCTAATCGCCCGCCGTTACTACGTTGATAATCTAACGCTTCACGCAATTGCTGTGAAGTAATCAAATTTTCGCGGACTAGGATTTCACCAAGTTTTGCTGACATTTATTTTGAAATAAACCCCGATAGTGTTTATGTAAAGATGAAGTATTTTAATGAAGTGTTTTGAAGCACTATTTGAGAGATTAAACAGCGATTAACACTGTTTAATCTAAATAGTAAAGATTTAATCCATAAGTGTCAAGCAATTATTTGCACTTTGAATTATTTATTGGATTAGCGTGAGTAGGTTTAAATCCTATCTAATCTATTGTGTTTACTTTAATTATAAAGGCAGATGTTTATTCAATTAGCTAATTTTGCTGTGTTTAATTAAAGTGACTCTTAAAAATAAATAAAAGTAACCAAAGATTAAGGCGAATTTAGTAGATAAGTAAGTAACTTTCATCAAAAAACAATAAATCTAGGTTAGTCCAGAGCAAATATATTGAGTGTGTTTTTGCCAAACAAAATAGAATTAAAAAATATAAGCGTTGTTTTTAGTTAAAACCAAAAACGACGCTTATAAAATGTTCCTTAAAATGTATTTTACCTGTTAATTAATTTTCTGGGGCTTTAATTTCTGATCATCTGTCAAAAAAGTTACCAATCCGGAAATTGCCTCACGCCTGCTATGGTCTTTTGGAGCGGTATCCATATAAAATGCCATATAATTTAGACTTTCCTGCATTGCATTAGAAGCAAATAAAGCCAAACCTAATACTGACAAAACGTCCGGATCTTTTGGATATATCTTCAACAAATCCTTAAATATAGCAATACCTCTTGCGGTTTCCTCGTCGTTATTAGTTGATAAATTGAGATTTAATTGGGATAAAATCTTTAATGCATCTTTAACTATTTTCTCGGAAAATTTCAGAACTTCCTTGTTCGCTGGAGAATTAGCTGCTCCGCTTTTTTCTACAATGGAATGAGCCATAGTAACTGACTCTAAAGCATCGGTAAAATCTTTAACTAAATTTACTTGCTCTTGTTTAATGCGAGCGGCATCTTTCGATTTAGCGGCATCATTGTATTTAACAACGGCACGTTGTTTTAAAGATTGAGCTTTATTATTCAGAAAATTCGGAGCACTGCCGATAAGTTCCGGACTAAGCCGATAACCTTCATCAAACTTAGTAATTGCCAGATCAAAATTTCCTTGATTAAAAGCATCGTTTCCTTCAGTTACAAGTTTTGCTCTACGTTCATTGTTTTCCTTGATTTTTTCATTTTTAGCTTGAGTTTGGGTAGTTAAGGCTTCTAAATCTTCCAATTCTTTCTTTTGTTCAGTAGTTAATTTCCCATCTTCTTTATAGGCAATCAAGGCTACATATCTAACATTGTCTTCGCTTGGAACTGCTCCATCTCCGTCTTCAACCTCAAAAGCATTGGAATCATCCATCCTGATGTTGCTTACAGCTAAGGCTTTAATGCCCGGTCCGCTTACCGCGAAAACCACTTTAGATTTCTCCGGCACAGACAAAGAAAACTTACCGGCTGCGTCTGTTACTGTTGAACCGCAACTTTCCTTAACATCCATTCTGTAACAATCAATTTTCGCCCCTTCAAACGGAGTTTTTTTACCAGCTGATGATTTCTTCTCAATTTTTCCGCTAACAGTTGTTTGGGCAGAAACAGTAGTACTTCCA
>JBGTHN010000712.1:0-12300 GCA_041746235.1 Pyrinomonadaceae bacterium
AACGACTTTTCGGAGCGAAGCACTTCTGCATTTTGGTGAACCTTTTAAGGTTGAGCCGGTTGAACTTGAAGAGGACGGCAATTTGCCAAGAGATGCGGTAAAAGAACTAAGTAATAAAATAGAAAATGCCTTACGCGAAGTGACTATAAATGCTGAGACGGAAGCCGAGATCGAAAATGCGAACGAAGCCGCGAATCTTTTTTTATCCGTTTCAGAAACCTTTGACATAGAAGAATCACTCGCCGCACAATCGGAATTTATTAGAAAATATCTGGCGGAAGATGAAGATTATAAAAAAGAACATCTGGAAGCCGATGAGATAACGAAACGTATCTCGACATATAAAAAGAAACTAAATCAAATCGGACTTGAAACTGAAAATCTTTCGCTTTCAAATCAGCCTTTTTGGTATGTTTTTCAACATTTTCTTGTGCGTGTTTGGGTTTTGTTATTGTTTTTGCCGTTCGGAATTGTTGGAACGATCTTACATTTTCCTGCCTATCAACTCAGTAAAGTGCTGGCATCTCGCTACACAAATCACGGCGTTGACGACATTATTTCCACCGTCAAAATTCTGTCAGGAATTGTTTTTATGCCTGTAACGTGGCTGATCTTAGCGGGAATATTGTATTTTTATTGGGACTGGAAAATTGCACTTGTTTCAATTCCAATTTCATTTTTTTGCGGATATATTGCTTTGCGTTCGTTGGAAGAAATTGAGGCTTTGAAGGGATGGTTTCGGGCGATCTGGGTGTTTTTCACAAAGCGGAGTTTGTTTCTGGAATTATTGCTCGAAAGGCGTGCTTTGCATAAACAATTGAATTTTGAGAAGAGGGAATGATTTTTAACGCAAAGACGCAAAAGTTGCAAAGACGCAAAGTTTTTTAAAGAATTGAAAAAAATACTTTTTAACCCCTTGTGTCCTTGCCACTTGGCGACTTTGCGTTAAAAATTTGACTTTCTAAAATCGGACAATTTCTTCGGGAATATCACTTCCTTCGGCGGCTCGCCATTCTTCGGCAGTGTCGTAAAATTTGCAATCAAATTCAAGGAGTGATTGCGGTTTAATTCCATTGATCTCTTCCGGTGCTGTTGTTAAACGGACGATTGAACCGAAGCCGATCACCTTTGCACCAAATTCTTCGACCAATTTAAAGGTTTCACGCATCGTCGTGCCACTTCGGATTATGTCATCAACGATTATGCACTCGTCAAAATCACCTTTTTTAATATATTGGCGAAATTGGCGTTTGCCGTCTTCAACTTCCGTCCAGTAAATTTGTTCCGCACCGAGAGCTTCGCGGACACCAAATGCAACTGGAATTCCGCCCGCACTCGGACTTATCATCGCAACTTTTGGTAGATGTTGCGAGATAGATTTGTTCATACGAAATTTGCGGCTTAAACCAACTGCGAGAACTTTCGCATTATCGTAAAACCTTAAAGCAAGCGGCATCTGAAAATAATGCGAGGCACGTTTGCCATTGCGATATAAAAAATGTCCTTGCCGATAGGCTTCTGTTTTTCGCAGAATCTCCATCACGGATTCTTGTGTCGGAATTAGATCAACCATAGTTTTTTTATTGTAAATCGGAAATGTTTATTTGTTAATTGCCGTTTGTGCAAACTTTTACTTTATGAATTTTGCATAAATTCTCTGACAATCTCTTTTTGCAGTTCGCTCATTCCTTCGGGAAGTTTATCCAAGGTAAACCAGCCGAGACTTTTTATTTCGCGGCTGCTAACCTTTGCTTCTCCGATTCCTTCGGCACTAAACAAAATTTCCAGATGCTTTCGAATCGTTCTTATATTAATCAATTCAACATTTATTAATTCTAATCCGGTTTCTTCCATAAGTTCGCGTTTGATCGCGTCCTTCGGATTTTCATTCGGTTCGAGAAAACCACCCGGCAATCCCCAACTTGCTCCCGGACGAATTAAATGGTCTAAAATTAATACCTCTTCTTTTCCGTTAGTTATTATTCCAACAACTGAAACCGTAAACTTTTTTTGTGTTATGCGAACCATTCGCAGACGCACAGAAAGAGGTAGTTTTTTCCAAGTAATATTTATCAAAGTTTCAAGCATATTCATTTATCCTATTGCTTAGTAATAAGGTGAAAAATGTAAATTCTGATTTCATAGTGTCTATTAATTACCGATGATATAAACCTTTGAAGAAATAAGACTGAAAAAAAATCAATGCGAAATAAGCTAATTTCGCAAATTATAAAAAAAAAATTCAAGTCATTTTAATAGAAACGAATATCAAGCACTTTTATGTTTGAAAGTGTTTTTGTGCGTAAGGAAAAGTGAAAAACTTTTTAGAAAACCACATAAATTTTTTGGAAGATAAACATCGTTAAACATTTATATTTAATATTGGACGAAAGTTCATCTGATCTAATTTTCCCATACATATTATTTTATTAATTTTCTATTTGGAGTATTTATTTAATGTCACAATGTTTTTCCCAATTATTAAAATTGGTCAATATAATTTCGCTTTGTTTCTTATTTGCATCAATTGGTATTGGTCAAAATGATTTGTTGAAAAATGATTTGAATAAATCATTTGAGAAGTTTGACTTAGTTCGTATCAACACGCAACAAGCAGTAAATGATTTTGAATCAGGCAAAATGCTTAAAATTCAAACCAACGAACGAAAATTCGATTTGGTTTTGGAACGTAGAGATATGCGTCCCGCACGTTTTCGTGCTGAAGATACGGGTGTGAATGGAGTTAGACGACTTGAAAGAAACAGTGTTTCCACTTTTAAAGGATATATTTCAGGAGAAACGAATTCAAAGGTTCGTTTGAGTTTAGATGGAGAAAAAGTGGAAGGCTTTTTTGTTTCCGAAGGCACACGATTTTTTATCGAATCGGCTAAAAAATATTCGAAGCAAGCGAACAATACGGATTTTATTGTTTATAAAGCCGAAGATTATCTCGGTGAAGACGAGTTTGATTGCAATTCCGACATAATGGAAAAAATTGAAAGTGGAAAAGAATTTGTTGCTGAACAAAAAGTTGCAAATTTAGTCGGTGCAGGTGTGATCGAACTTGCAACGGAGGCGGACTTTCAGTTTGTTAGTGAATTGGGAAGTCCAACGCAGGCTAATAATGAGATTCTTAGTATATTGAATATGGTCGAAGGTGTGTTTGAAGAACAATTGGATTTGAGTATTCAAGTAGTTTTTCAACACACTTGGTCAACAGCCGACCCATATACAGGAACAAATCCATCAGTATTAGCAAATTCATTCAAGAATTACTGGAACGCGAATTATTCTTTAACGGAAGTTCCACGCGATGCGGCACATCTTTTTTCATCAAAATCGGGAGTTCTTTCACAAGGTTACGCCTTTATCGGTGCGATTTGTGCTAATCCGGCATTTGCTTACGGCATCAGCGGTAGAATCACTTGGACACCGGGAAAGTATTTGGTAACAACACACGAACTCGGACACAATGTTGGCGGAAATCACGCAGAAGCGGCACAAAGTTGTGGAAATACGATTATGAACTCGGCTTTGAGCGGTTCAACGCCTTTGCTGTTCTGTCAATTTTCAAAAAATGAGATCGGAAACTTTGTTAATACAAGCGGAAGTTGTTTGACTCCGCCGAATAATTCACGGACACGATTTGATTTTGACGGTGATAATAAAACGGATGCAGCAATTTATCGTCCTTCGCTTGGGCAATGGTGGTATTTAAGAAGCAGCGATATTCAAAGTCGTGCTTATCAATTCGGAACAAGCACGGACAAAATAGTTCCGGCGGATTATACGGGCGATGGCAAGACGGACATTGCAGTCTGGCGACCATCAAACGGGGAAGTTTTTGTTTTGAGAAGCGAAGATTCATCCTTTTATTCATTCCCGTTCGGAACTTCAGGAGATATTCCGGCACCGGCAGATTTTGATGGCGACAATATAGATGATTTTGCAGTTTTTCGTCCATCATCAGCCATTTGGTATATTTTGCAATCTTCGGGAGGAATAACGATTCAAGGTTTTGGCATTAACGGCGATATGCCGGTTGTCAATGATTATGACGGAGATGGCAAAGCAGATTTGGCGATTTTCCGTCCGGGGGTTTATCAATGGTGGATAAATAAAAGTTCAGGTGGCGTTACAGCATTGCAATTTGGTGCGGCAGGCGATAAACCTGTTCCGGCAGATTTCACAGGCGACGGCAAATCCGATATGGCATTTTGGCGACCTTCGACCGGGCAATGGTTTATTGTTCGCAGTGAAGATTCGAGCTTTTATGCCGCACCATTCGGTTCAAATGGAGATGTTCCGGTTGCGGGTGATTATGACGGCGACGGTAAAGCCGATCTAGCTGTGTGGCGACCAAATAATTCGACTTGGTATATGTTGGGAAGTCAAAACGGATTTTCAGCCGTTGGATTTGGATTGAGTAATGATGATCCAGTTCCGGCTTCGTTCCTTCCATCAAATTGAATTTAGCTTTATTAAAAAAAATAGAGAGCAACAATTTTGTTGCTCTCTATTTTTTTGTTTTAGGCTGTCAACCTATTTCTATTTCAATGAAGCATCATCAACACGGAAAGTCGTGATTAACGAACTATCGGTTGTAGCTCTAAATTGAAGTCTGACAGTCTGACCTTTGTAAGCCGCCAAACTCAACGATTTTTGCGAATAAGCACCGGCAGTTCCTTTGTTCAAATTGCTGTATGTCGCAAGTGTCGCAAGTAATGTTCCTGAAGTGTTTCGGACTTCGACAAATAATTTATCATATTGTGTCGTTGTCGTTGTTTCATCGGAAGTTACATTTAACCAGAAGGTCATCGCACCACTCGCATTCGATGGAATCGCAACAGTTTGATAGGTCTGACCTGTTCGGCTGTTTGCGGTTCCATAATAGGGATAACCTGTTCCACCGTGCGGATAATTTCCGTTGGATGTGTATAAAGCTCCAGTACCCGAAGAAACCCACGGACTAAGACTCGTTTCAAATCCCGGATTAACCAACAATTCGCTTCCACCAGGTGTTGGAGTTGGTGTTGCGGTTGGAGTCGGAGTTGGCGTTGGCGGTGGTCCCGGACAAGAGCCGACACCGACAGCACACCAGGTTGTTGCGATCGTGTTATATTGCGTGCTTGAAGAACCAAACAGATCGGTTGCAGAGTTAAGCATTGCTGTTCTTGCACCCGAGAAATTAGTTCCCGCTGTCATATAAACAGATAAAGCACGATACCAAATTTTTGCCGCATCGGTTGTGCCGATACTTGTAACGGTTACGCCGCTTAAATGATGTGTTCCACCTGCCGCCGCCAAATAAAATGCGTGGTTGGCGATACCTGAATTGATGTGAACACCACCCGAATCTGCACTTCCCGTATAGCGTTCGCTGTAATGATCGGGATCGTCATTAGCCGTATAACCACCATTTCCGGCTAAATGCGGATTATCCATATAGCGAAGTGCATCGCCTGATGTCGCAGGTGTATATGATTGTTCGCCGATTTTCCAAGTGTCAGAATTTACAACTCCGCCTCTCGAATAACTTTCAACCATCGCACCGAAAACGTCGGACATTGATTCATTCAATGCTCCCGATTCGTTTGCGTAGGTTAGATTCGCCGTGTATTCGGTAACGCCGTGCGTCATTTCGTGTCCGGCTATATCAATTGTCGTCAAAGGCGAAAATGTTGTGCCATTGCCGTCGCCGTATGTCATTTTGTTTTGATACCAAAAAGCATTGTTGTAATTGCTACCAAAATGAACACGGGAAGTAATTAAACTGACCCCACTGTTTGCCGCTGCGGTTGTTGTTCCGGGACCGCCGCTGCCGTTGATACCGTTGCGACCGTGGAGATTCAAAAAGTAATCGTAAGTCCAGCGAGCACCGTAATGTGCATCAACTCCGGCTCTTTGTGTAGTTGTATCCCAGACATCGTTTGTATCGGTATAGCGGGATTGTGTTCCGCCTGTTCCGGTTGTCGTGTTGCCTGTGTTATTCATATTGAAAGTTCCCATTTTGCGTGTGAGATCTTCCATATAAAAGGTTGAACCAACTGAACTTGTGTTGATCGTAACTGTTCCGCTATAGAGCGATGAACCTGTTCCGGTTTTTAGATTATCGTATCCAAAAACTTTTTCACCCGTTTGGGCATCAATGAAAATTACGGGAGCAGAAGTTGCTTCCGTTCCATCAAGCCGTGGCGTTTCAATTCGGTAAACCAAATGGTCACGGTCAGTTCCACGATATATGAAAAGTTCGACTTGCGGTTCATCGGTTGCTTTTGCTTTGCCTCGATACATTTCAAGAGCAAAATTAACCGCATCTTTTTCCGAGTAATTCGGTTCGGTATTAACGATGATTGATTCTTTCAGATCATTTGTGATCGTTGAAAGTGTTCCATCTGCTTTTATGTGAACGATCGCTTCCCCTTCCCAAACCGGAATACCTTCAACAGTTTGGCGGACACGTGTATGTCCCATATTTAGATCGTCAACTTCGACTTTTATAACTTGAATATCGCTTGTATTTGCGAATCCTGTTGATAACAAATGATCGGATAGATGTCCGAGACTTAATTGTTCAACTCTTTCAAGGTCGGTTTTCTCAAAAGTGTTTTTTTGAGCCTCGGTTTTATTGCTCCAAAGTATGAAAGTACCTAGAACAACCAATAAAGTTGCGAAAATACAAAGTATCTTCTTCATTCTACATTTATCTCCTTGGGAATTTAATTTAGCTGATTAATATATCAAGCCGAATTATAAAAAAACACAAAGCTATATCTGGTAATATGGAAAAAAATCCCCAATGCGAATAAAGATTCAATCTCATTTTGAAATGCTATGAGAGCAGTTGAAATTAAAGGAAAGCAGAATGAAGTTAGCACTAAACAAATTTTCCGTCAAGAAAAAAATGCAGCATTTGATAAAATATATAATTGGCGGGAGAACAAAGTATAAATTATGGAATTATTTACTGAAGGAAACATTGGTAAAACTTACACTTGGAATGAGGTCAAAAAGATTCACAAAATACGCAATGGCATCTATCAAAAAGACGGAAAACTCATCTCGCTTTTAACTGATTTCGGCAAGATAAATCTCTGTTATCCTGATTTTGAAAGCGATAATTCCAACACGATCTTTTATACCGGAGCGGGCAGACGTGGCGATCAGAAACTCGACATTTTTAATCAAGCACTTCACAATGCTATAAAAACTCATGTGAAAGTTCCTTTGTTTTGTAAATTGAAAGTTAATCAATGGAAATTTATGGGATTTTGGCAAGTGATTGATGCCGAATATGTTTTTGAGGAAAAGAGTAAACGAAATGTCTGGAGTTTTGTTTTGAAAAAAACTGAGAGTCGATGAAAAGATGCAAAGTTTTCCGGCAAATGACGTTCTTTGAAATATGGGAAAACTGATAATAAACTTCGTTTGTGAATACGACAGAATAAAAAAGAAATATAATTTGGACTGGTTTGAAATTTCATCACTTTTATTGACGATTCTCAGCATATTTCTCATGATTCTGGAAGCTATCGGATTGATAAAACTCTGATGATGCAAATGATTGATTTGACACTTTGCCGTTGGTTCGATAATTATTGAAAACGTGGAAAATCCAACTTTAAGAAATGCAGAGATTGATGATGAATTATTTCTTGAAGAACTGTATTTTGATGTTCGCAGCGATGAGTTCGCATCTGTCGTGCCGTTCGAACAGTTAAAATCTTTGATGGCGATGCAGTATGCGGCTCAGAAACAATCTTATAAATGGAGTTTTCCCGACACGGAACATTCGATCATCGAATTGGCGGGCGAAAAGATCGGACAGTTAATGACAAAACGCACCGAAAGAAAAATTCATTTGATAGATATTTCGGTTTTGCGGGATTTTCGAAGCAAGGGAATCGGAAGTTTTATTTTGAACAAACTCAAATCCGAAACTGAAACGATCATTTTACGGGTGCAGAACACAAACCTTGGTGCAATAGAATTATATCGCCGACACGCTTTTATAATTGTTGATAATAACGAAACTTATTTTGAAATGGAGTGGAAAAATGCTTGATAAATTAGCTTACGAAGAATACGCCGAACAGGTAAATACCGATTTTCATATTGTCGAAAACGATACAAAGATAAAATTGATCGAAGTTACACCAAAACGAACATTACCTCCACAAGAAATGTTTTCGCTGATATTTTCCGGTGCAAATGATAATTTTCTCGAACAGAAACCTTACCAAATGAAGCATGAAAAACTAGGCGACGGCGAAATATTTATTGTTCCAATTTCACAGGACGAAGACGGCTATAAATACGAAGCCGGATTTAATCGTCTGACCACTGATAATTAATTTAGATATGATTTATCGTCGTAGCCAAAGAACAATGCTGTCCGTTTTTCCTTCGGTCATCATCAATATCGGGAATAAATTCAGTCCTCAATATCTGCTGTATCCACCTTCAAAGATCAAGCCCGTTGTGGCTAAAAAATATTTCGACTTTTCTTTCAAATTAATATATCTTGCTTTTATACAATTTAATTCAGTTTTTTTATTGAGTTAATTATTTACGATGACTATATATCATTGATCTCAGTTTAGGCTTGAGACGAGGAAACTCCCCTTTGCAATTAATTTAATTATAAGGAGAAAGAATATGTTGTCCAGCAAAATTCACACCATCGTTACAATTCTATTCGTTGTTGCAATCATTGCAGTCTTTTTTATCAAAAGCGATCAGGTTTTGGCTTCTGATCCAAAAGAGTCAACTTTATTAAAATCACAAAGTCAGATTTTGGCACGAACTTCAGAGTCCGGACGACCGTGGTTGAATTTGCAAAATGGCTATGAATCTCAAGTTGTTTATCAAAGTAAGGAAGACTCAGCCATTTTCAAGTCGGGCGATACTTCGATAAAACCTTTATCGCTTTATTCGGCAGACATCAACCGTGACGGATTTCCTGATCTGGTTTCCGGCTATGCTTCTGTTAAAGGCGGCGTGGTAGTTATTCGATTTGGCGATCCCGAGGCTTTTGGACCGACCAGACCCGAAACGATCGAAGGCATCAAGAACGGTAATTTTCCCAATTCATTTTCGCCCAATGCGTTAATTTTTACAGTTCCCAATGCACCGGATTTTCTTGCTGTCGGCGACTTTGATCGGGATGGACGGCTTGATATTTTGACTGCGGAACGCGGCAGTTCGGAAATTAATCTTTTGTCAGAAAATCAAGATAATCTATTTAAGTTGGAGCGTAAACTTTCACTGCCAGGGCAGATCACGACTTTGGCGACAGGTCGTGATGTTATTACACCCTATGAAGATTTAGCCATTGGGATAAACAGCGATTTAGGATCACAGGTTTTATTTTATTCGACAACAAAAAGTATTTTGGAAGAAATTCCGGCAGTTTATCAACTTTTGTCTCCGGCAACCTCGATTGCCATTGGTCAATTGGACGAAAAAGTGCCGACGGATTTTGCGGTAACGACGGCTAATGAAGTTCTTGTAATTCACGGAACAGAAAAGAAAAACCGAAAAGAAAGTTCGGAATCTTTTTATCAATCACAGATCGAGCCTCTGCAAATTTCACCCAGATCAAATGTGGTGATCGGTGATTTCGTTCCTGACCGTGATAATCGAATGGAACTGGCTGTTCTTTCCGGTGATGGAACGATTCATATACTGGCACGCGGTCAACTCGATACCCGACCATTCACAAAGGAGGAGATTCTCGAAAAAAGAAGGAAGATGGCGGCGATGCGTGAAAAAGTTGATTTCGGAATCGCTGATTTTTCTCCGTGGCAACCCGACGCATCCGATGCGTGGAGTGAAGTGCAAACTGTATATGTTGGTGATTCGGCTCAGGAAGCGGATTCTGCAATTAAACTTTTTGCGGGCGGCAATATTGCGGCTTCCGGTGGTGAGGAGTTGTTAGTTGTCAATTCAAATGACAAACAGGTCAAAATTCTGATGAACGACTCTGATCCGATAACGGGAAATATGGTGTCTCTGCAAAGAACAAGTTTGACAATTGATGTTGAAGTTACGCCGATAGCTATATTGCCGATGCGTCTTGGGGTTATTGGTCAATCGGGTTTGGTGATGCTTAGTATGGAGCGAACAAATCCGATTTTGATGATGGCGGCACCGGAAGCAACTTTCGCTGTCAGCAAGAACACCGATGGGAATGATGGAACCTGTAATGCTGATTGTAGTTTGCGGGAGGCAGTTGTGGCTTCTAATACTAACGGTGTCGGTGCGGACATGATCACATTCAACTCGAACGCACCAACCCTTACGATTACTGGAAGCGATAATGCTTCGGCAAATGGAGACTTGGATATCAATGGCAGTTTGACCGTTATGGGCAACGGATCGGGAACGACGATAATAAGCACAAACTACAATGCCGGAACGCCCGGTGATCATAAAGTGTTCGGGGTTAATCAAAGTGGAGCTTTTCCCGGTTTAACAGTAAGTTTCAGCGGTGTCACGATTCAGAATGGTTTTAATACATATCCAGGTTGCGGAGACCTTTCATTTCAGGAAACGGGTGGCGGCGGCGATTTCTTTCTGATGGGTGCGGGCTACAATTATTCTATGACGAATGTCGTTGTTAACAACAACAATGCTGATAACTGTTCACAAAGTCATGGCGGCGGAATAAATGTTGATAGTTTGGGAAATCAAAGTGCTGGCGGCACGAATCTTGGAACGGTTACTTTTACCGGATGTACATTTACACGAAATATTAGTGATGCTGAGGGCGGCGGTCTAAATCTAGCCGCAGACAAGCACAATGTGGTCATTACTAACTCCACATTTGGCGGGGTCAACCCTGCTGACGGAAACCAGACTCAGGTTGTCGGTTTAACTTCGAACGGCGGGGGAATTGACATTGAACACACCTTTGGCGGCACTGTCACTATTAATGGTGGAACGATTCAGAATAATACAGCGGCACGGGTTGGCGGCGGTATTGCAATTACCAGAAGTGAAAATGTAATGCTCGACGGCACGTCAATTTTAAACAACACTTCCAATTCCAGCGGCGGAGGTTCAGCGGCAGGAGGAGGTGTGGCAATAACTTCTCTGGGAGTAGCAGGCTTAACACCGACGAGCAGCTTAACTAACTGTGCTATTAATAACAACAATGCAACTGCCGGGGCAACCGGACAGGGTGGCGGAGTATATTTCAACTCGTTTTATTCTGCAACAGTTTCCAATTGTACGATCAGCGGCAATTCTGCTGACAGAGGCGGAGGAGTCTTTAATGGCGGAAGCAGTGCAACCCCTGCGGCGATATTAACAGTCAATAGTGGTTCAGCAATTTCAAATAATTCTGCAACCGCAACGGGCGGCGGCGTAGCAAACGTAGATTCCACCGGGGCAAACACAGTTTTGAACGGTATTACGATTGATAGCAATACGTCGGGTAGCGGTGCGGACGGAATTGATCAAACTCTTGACGGTGGCGGCACGGGTTCGACTATGACGCTTCAAGGAACTGTAAATGTCAATGGAGGCGACAGCATATTCATCGGTCGCGGCACTTTTAATTCGACATCAGGGACTCTGAATCTGACAGGCAATTTCACCCGTGATGCCGGATCAACTTTTAACAATAGCGGTGGAACTGTCAATTTCAACGGAACGGCGGCTCAGGCTATCGGCGGGACAACTTCAACGACATTTAACAATTTGACCGATTCGAACACAACCGCCTTTCTAACTGTTAACACCAGTCCCATTGTTAATGGAAATTTGACGATCAATGCAAATGCAACTTTAAACCCGACGGCGGCAGTAATTATCGGCGGAACGGGAACTTTGACCGGAAATGGAACTGCCCGTGTAACGCGAACATCTGCAACTGCTGATTTTTCAAGTCAATATACGATCACGAATAAAACTTTAACTAATTTACTGGTTGATTATGTTGGTACATCTCCGCAAGTGGTCAGTTCGGTAAATTATGGAAATCTTCGTATCAATAATGCGAACGGTGCGACCCAAGCAAGCGGAACAGCAAATGTTAGCGGAACTGCAACGGTTACGGTCGGTTCAACTCTGACCATTCCTGCCGGAAGTTCATTAAATGTAGCCGGAACTCTGACCAATAGCGGAACGATAAAAGGAACAGGAACGATCTCTAATAATTTCACTAACGGCGGTAATCTAAATCCCGGACTTTCGCCCGGAATTTTGAACGTCACGGGAAATTTTGCAAATACGGGAGCGTTCAATGTCGAAATCGGTGGAACAGGCGGAGCGGGCGTAAATCCGAACGGACAC
>JBGTHN010000713.1:0-11197 GCA_041746235.1 Pyrinomonadaceae bacterium
AGCAGAAGAGTTCCAAAAAGAAAATGGTATCGATTTGAGAAAAGATACTTTAGCAAAACAACGTCTAGACGATGCGGCTGAAAAAGCAAAAATTGAACTTTCATCAACTATGGAAACGGAAATCAACTTACCGTTTATTACGGCTGATCAAGCGGGACCGAAGCATTTGGTTATGAAACTGACACGCTCAAAATTTGAGCAGTTGGTTGAACCGATCTTAAGTCGTTTGATGCCGCCGGTTGAAAAAGCAATTAAAGATGCCGGTTTAGAAGCAAAAGATATTGACGAATTGGTTCTTGTCGGCGGTTCAACACGAATTCCGAAAGTTCAGGAAATGGTTAAGGAATTTTTTGGTAAAGATCCAAACAAATCCGTGAACCCGGATGAGGTTGTCGGAGTTGGTGCAGCAGTTCAAGCAGGTGTTCTTTCGGGCGAAAAGAAAGACATTTTGTTATTGGACGTAACGCCTTTGACACTCGGTATCGAAACTTTGGGTGGTGTGTTTACGGAAATGATTCCGCGAAACACAACTATTCCGACTCGCAAATCAGAGGTTTTCTCGACTGCTGCGGATAATCAGACTTCGGTTGAAGTTCACGTTTTACAAGGCGAACGTCCGTTGGCTACAGACAATAAACCGCTCGGTAAATTCCATCTTGTCGGTATTCCACCAGCACCGCGTGGCATTCCGCAGGTTGAAGTTACATTTGACATAGATGCGAACGGAATCGTAAATGTTTCGGCGAAAGATGTTGGAACAGGACGCGAGCAAAAAATTACGATCACGTCTTCATCAGGATTATCAAAAGATGAAATTGATAAGATGATGAAGGATGCGGAATCACATTCGGCAGACGATGAAACGAAGAAAGCACAGATCGAAGCACGCAATCGTTTGGATGGACTTGTTTATAATGTTGAAAAAACTTTCAAAGAAAGCAAAGACAAACTTGGCGATGCGGAAATAAGCGAAATTGAAGCGGCAATTGCAGATTCAAAAACTGCCTTAAGCGGCACAGATGTTGATGCAATGAACAATGCTTTTGAAGCACTTCAAACTGCTTCGCACAAACTTGCACAAGTGCTTTACAGTCAACAAGCCGAGCCAACCGAAAGCGGAACTGAGGAAGAACAAGCCTCTTCAACAACTGCGTCCGGTGATGGTGATGCAACAACCGCAAGTTCGGATGATGATGTCATTGATGCCGAATATGTTGATGCTGAAGAAGATACGGCTGATGAAGAAAACAAAGACGAAAGTTAATTTTGTTTTTTAATAAGTTGAGAGCAATAAGTTTAGCAAAATTTATTGCTCTCAACTATATTGGAAGTCTTTGAAGCGATAAAATTTACCTTTGGTTTTGATAGGTTGTAGGCGTTAGTTTCAAATTATTAAATGGCGAAAAAGAAAGAATATTACAAAACACTCGGTATCAAAAAGGATGCGACGGCGGCTGAAGTAAAAAAGGCGTATCGTCGTCTCGCCCGTAAATATCATCCGGATGTAAATCCGGGCGACAAATCTTCCGAAGAAAAATTTAAGGAAGTCCAGGAGGCTTACGATATTCTTTCCGATGAAAAGAAACGGAAAGTTTTTGATAAATTCGGTTATTATGCCGATAATCTGGATGTTAATTCGCCGTTTGGAACAAGTGCCGGAACAGGTGCGGGCGGATTTGATTTTTCCGGTTTTAGTTGGGACACGGGACCGGGAAGCGGTTCATCAACAACTACGGAAAGTTCATCAAGTTTCCGAGATATTTTCTCAGACCTATTTAGCGGTAGCGGTGGAAGTTCGGGAACAAGGACGCAAGCCGAACCTACCAGACCACTTCCGAAAAAAGGAAGAGATATAGAGATTCCACTTGCTTTAAGTTTTGAAGAATCCGTAACTGGATTGACAACCAACTTAACGGTTAATCGTTCCGAACAATGTTCGCGTTGCCAAGGGGCAGGAGATATGGGCGGACCGCTTGTTGTTTGCACGACTTGCAGCGGTTCGGGACAAGTTCAAAGACAAGGCGGACGTTTGCAGTTTTCGCAACCTTGCCCGGATTGTGAAGGAACAGGTCGTCGTCGCCAACCTTGTTCGCTCTGCAAAGGAAAAGGTGTTACGCCGAAAAAAGAACAGGTCAAAGTTCGCATTCCCGCAGGTGTTGATACGGGTTCGCGTGTGCGGAAAGCTAAAAAAGGACACGGCGGACGACTTGGGGCTGAACCCGGAGATTTATTTATTATTACAAACGTCGGCAAACACAGACACTTTACGCGGAAGGGAAATAATATATATGTTACTGTTCCGATCACGATTTCCGAAGCGGCACTCGGTGCAAACATTGAAGTTCCGACGGTTGAAGGAAAGACAAAATTGAGAATTCGACCGGGAACTCAATCGGGACTAAAAATTCGGCTTAGCGGAAAAGGTGTTCCGAGTCTTAGAGATAAAGATGTTCGCGGAGATCAGTTTGTTGAAGTGAAGATAACTCTGCCGCGTGTGATTAGCGAAGAAACAAAGGAATTGTTACGACAATTTGATAAAGTGAATTCGGAAAATCCACGCAAAGTTATGGGACTTGAGTAACATTGAACATAGAGCATTTAACATTTATCGAATTTGGTCTGTCCAATATTGATAAATATTAAATGCTAAATAAAAAAATGAGTGAGAAGATCAAAACATATACGATCAGCGTGGTTGCAAAATTATACGATTTGCATCCGCAGACTTTGCGTATGTATGAGCGTGAAGGTTTGATTGAACCTTCGCGTTCAAAAGGTAACACACGACTTTTTACCGATGAAGACCTTGAGCGTTTGGAAGTCATTTTATCGCTTACCCGAGAACTTGGTGTAAACCTTGCAGGTGTTGAGATTATCCTCAATATGCGTGAAAAAATGGACGCAATGCAGAAGGAATTTGAACGCTTTTTTGAGTATCTAAGAAACCACGCCGACGAAATTTCAAATCAAGTAAATACCTTTACCGATACGGAAGCACTTATACCAATTTCCCGCGTCAACCGACAAGATATTTATGAGTCTTTTGAAGACGAGTAAATTTAATGTTAAGTCATAGCTTTTCTCACTTTGCATTCCAAACATTTTTAAGCCAAAATACTTTTTATTAAATCAAAACCCCATTCAATATCTTAGGAGAAATATAATGAAAAGTATGTTTGGAAAGTTCTTACTTTCAATATTTACGCTAACATTGTGTCTGCTTAGTTTTAGCAGTTTTACTTTCGCACAGGATTTAGACGATGTTACCATTAGTGGTAAAGTTACCGATCAAACCGGAGCGATTATTGTTGGTGCAACAGTAACGGCAACCTTAACGGCAACCGGACTTGAACGCACAGTTACTACTGATGGAAACGGACGTTACCGAATAATCGAATTACCGCCGGGGACATATTCCGTTAAAACTGAATATACCGGATTCGGTGTTCAGACAAAAACTGATTTGGTAACACTTTCCGGACAAAGTGTAAATCTTGATTTTTCGCTTGTTCCCGGAGATGTTCTGGCAGAACAAAGCGTTACTATAGACGACGATGATGCACCTTTGGTTGATACAACACGAACAGTTGTTGGTGGAACGATTACACAAAGGGAGATAGAGGAACTTCCAAATAATTCACGTGACCCGTATGATCTGGTCTTAACTCTCGGTGGAACTTCCGAGGAAGCACTTTCAACAAGGGATCTGGCAGATGATCGTAACGTCACAAATGCAACCGCTCCGGCAGAACAAGGTAATTTCTCATTATCCGGCGGGGTATCTTATTCAAATAATATTACTATTGATGGTTTGGATAATAATGATGACCGTTCTGCAAATATCCGTTTTCAACCTTCAATAGAATCAATTGAAGAAGTGCAGGTTGTTACCAATCAATTTTCGGCTGAATATGGTCGGGCATCGGGCGGTCGTATAAATTTACGGACACGAAGCGGCTCAAACCGTTTGCGTGGACGAGTTTTTATGTTTTTCCGTGACGATAACCTCAATGCCAATACTTGGTATAACAATAGTCGTGGATTTGCACGTTTGCCGTTAACGGAATACAGTCCGGGCTTTACGCTTAGCGGACCGATCGTTTTACCCAAAATTTACGATGGACATAATCGCACATTCTTCTCTATTGCATACGAATACAACAATGTTCAAGATACGACATTTATCAATACCTTTGTCCCGCTGGTTTCAAATCCGAATTATCCACTACCGGCAGGAAATACGACTTGTCCGGTAGCCGTTTGTCAGGACACAAATAGCAGTCCGCCGGTTGATATTGCGGCTTACAATGTTTTGTATTCAACACCAAACATTAACAATACATTCACTGCAAAAGTTGATCATAAATTGTATTCAAAAAATAATTTTACAGTCGGTTATCAATTTGGTAGAAGAAAAAATCAACGGACAACTGCTGCCGCCACAACTCGTTTGGATGATGCACTTCAAGCTCGAATCTCCAATACGGATGCGATTAATTTTACAGACAATCACGTTTTCGGAAGTAGTACAGTAAATCAATTCAGGTTTCAATATTCAATTTTCGAACCGAGTTATCAAACCAATACTCCCGATGAACCAGTTGTGCTGATCGGTTACAGAAATCCCGAAACTAGCAGTAATCAAACACTTATTGTTGGAAACTCAACGGCATCAGGCGGGAATAGTTCAACATTTCCGCAAAACCGCCGTGAAACACGTTTTCAGTTTCAAGAAACTCTGACGCATATTTTCGGCAAACACACTCTCAAAGGTGGCTTCGATATACAAACAATTCGTTCCAAATCCAGAGAATTAGGTGATGCAACCGGAACATACAATTTTGCAAATTTCGGCACATTTCAATCTAATACTATATCTAGATTCAGATTAAATTTTGGAAGCGGTTCTGATATTGAAAACAAGTATTACGGACTTTTCATTAATGATGAATATAAACTCTATTCAAATTTAACCTTGAATTACGGAGTTCGGTATGAGCGTGAAACAAGTGTTGACGACAATAACAACTTTGGTCCGCGAATTGGTATCGCTTGGTCGCCGTTTGCTGATAGAAAAGGTGTTGTTCGATTCGGTGGCGGAATTTTTTACAATCGCACATTGCTTCGCACGATAGCCGATTTTATTCAGAATCAAAACGGTATTATTCCTTTTGATACAAATACGATCGGAACAAGTGCGGCTGATCCACGTCGAGGTCCTATTCTTGCTGCGATTGCTAATCAATTTCCGACCTCTTTTGCTTCGCAAGCAGAGTTGCAAACACTTGTTGCAAATACTTGTATGACGATTGTTACGACACTTCCATGTAATAACAACACGGGATTTATTTTGAATCAAGGCAGCACGGGAAATCCATTAAGATCGGTTGATCCTAATCTGAAAATTCCCGAAAGCTATCAATTTAACGTCGGCTTTGAACGGGAAATTTTCAAAGGCTTTGTTTTTGAAGCAAACTATACTTGGAATAAGACTGCACATCTTTGGCGTGATCGAAATATCAATGTTCCGGTATTACCAAATGGATTCAATGATTGGACGGACTATTTGATAAATAATCCATTTCAACTTTCCCCAACACGCCGATATACTTTTTATTTGGGTTCGACCACCGATGGTGTCGGAATTGCAACAGCAATGAATGGAGCGACAACTTGTGGGACGACGACACCAAACTGTTTCGTTAATTTGAATACGACCAGCACTTCGACAACGACTCCACTTGTTGCCGTAACCGGGAGTAATAATAATGCCACAGGCGGTCCGATTGGAATCGCGTTGGCAGCAATTGCACAATTTCGACCCGACCCGAATTTTGAAGAAAAATCGCAGATTGGTTCTGTCGGCAATGCCGCTTATCAGGGCTTAATTCTCGAATTTCGTTCGCGTTTCAGAAAATACGGCAAGGGTTTCGGCGGAAGTATGCGGTTTGTATATACCTTGTCTTCAACAAAAGATGATGGTTTAAATAATACGGCAAATGCTGAAATTAACGGTGATTTTTCGCGTGAATTTACTCGAACAATTCAAGACAGACGGCACAGAATTGCTTTTTCCGGCACATTTGATACTCCAATTTGGCTGGGTAAATTAAGATTTTCGCCGCTGTTTCGGGCAGGCAGTTCTGCACCATTTAGTCTTGGAAATGGCGGAAGCGACCGGAATCTTGATGATTTAAGTACAGATCGCTTGAACTTTAGCGGAGATATTTCCGACATCGTTTCGCGAAGACCGGGTTCGCCATTCCCGGAAGCACTTGCTTCACAGTTTTCATTAGCACCGATCGGAGCAAAAAGTGGAAATCTTCCGAGAAATGCCGGAACGGGACCTTCATTTTTTACATTTGATTTAAATGTAAGCCGTGAATTCCGCTTTACTGAAAGAATGAAATTACGTCCGATCATTGAATTCGATAATATCTTGAATGCTGCTGTCTTTAATTACGGTGCAGCTTTTATTGATTTCAATGCTCTGGGTTCTAATGCTTCAGCAGCGACAATTCAATCTTTCAGAGATAGATTTCTTGTTCCGACAAGAACTTATCGTCAACGCCAAATTCGGCTTGGGATAAGGTTTGATTTCTAAAAACCTTGAATTAGTAAATAGAAAAAGCAGAATTATCAACTTATAGATAATTCTGCTTTTTTATGTTATCTGTGCCACTTAAACATTATGTATTGATATTTAATGGAAATTTATCAAACACAATATTTGATGACTAAATATTACATAATATGATAATTTATAATTTGTTGAACATTTTTGTGCATTAGTAATTTATAAATAATGAGGGTTGATTCAAAAAACCCTTTCCGCTTTTATCTCCTGCATCAGCCATAATACCTTAAGAGACGAAAATAGTTTTATGAATCAACTTTTAGAGAAAGAACAGGAAATTGTTACGGAAGTTTCTATTGAATCGGTTTTGCTTGACGCAGACCTTTTTGTTAAATATAAATCCCCGGAAAAAGCATTTAAACTTTTGCGTGATTCGATCCATCGCAGTCCGCGTTCGATACCTATGCGTGAAAAATTGCGTGAAGTTTGCATAACACATAAGAACGCAACGGAAGCGGCACGGCAATGTCTGGCGTTGGTTAGCCTTTATATTGCCCGCGAAGAGTTTGATGTTGCCTATGATCGTTTGCAGGAAGCAAAACTGCTTGATCCGCGAATATCAGTTGCACCGGGACTTGAAGCGATCCGTCGGGCGAGGCGACCAGATTTTTCCTTAAATCGGGATAAAGCAACAGGCAAAGTTCGCACCGATGTTACACTTGCCGGACATTTAGGCTTCGTCAGTCTTTTTGATGCTGTACAGGTAATCGAAAATTCGCGTATGACCGGACTTTTAAAACTTAAATCCGATCAACATCTGGCAAGCGTTTCATTCAACGAAGGAAAAATCGTGGATGCTGATGCGGATGGGTTAAATGGCAGAAAAGCGTTTCGCATAATTATCGAAATTAACAGCGGAACATTTGAATTCACGCTCTCCGACAATGAGTTTCCCGTCGTTATCGAAATTTCGAGTAATACCAATTTCTTGCTTGATACGCTAACATCGCTTGAAACGGAAAGGGCTGAAAAACAAGGAATGCGAAGTCTTAGCACGGAAGATTTAGAAGTTTGATTTGATTTGTAAATTGTTGATAGTTGATGGTTCATTGTTTATTCAAAAAACGATGAACCATTTTTTTACAAATTAATTTGATGAATTTCAAAAACATTAAAAAAGTAATCAACAACTAACAATGAACAATTTACAATCTACAATCCAAACTTGATTTTATTCGCCGAAAACCACAAAATATAGTGCTAAATCCCCAATATCGCACTATAAAATGTTCAAACTTCAACGCTTAGAAATCACAGGCTTTAAATCTTTTGCCGATTACACAGAAATTGTTTTCACAGGCAAAGGCATAACTGCGGTTGTCGGTCCAAATGGTTGCGGCAAAAGTAATGTAAGCGATGCGATTTCGTGGGTATTGGGTGAACAGCGTGCGAAATCTCTGCGTGGACAAGAGATGAAAGATGTTATTTTTCAAGGCACGAACAAACGCAATCCGAGCGGAATGTCGGAAGTTGTTCTGCATCTAGTGCGTGATGAAGACGAGTATTTTTCGGATGAAGATGAACTTGAAGATATTGACGAAAAACTTGGCGATATTGATGAGGCGAGCGTTGATCTTGATGAAATAGAAGCCGAGCATTTTGCTTCTGTTGAAGAAGTTGAAGAAAATACTCAGGCAGAATTCGTTGGAGATGAAACTGGTGAGGAAGTTGAGAAAGTTCAAGCCGCACAAGTTGGTTCAGCACAGACAATTCAAACAAGGGCAAAAGCAAAAAGACGTTGGCGACCTCGAAATTTCGCACTTGATTTTGCACCGGGTGAATCGGTCAGCGTTTCACGCAGACTCTATCTTTCGGGCGAAAGCGAATATCTATTAAATGATAAACAATGCCGACTTCGTGATATACAAGATCTGTTTGCAGGAACAGGACTTTCAGGTTCGCATTACGCAATTATCGAACAAGGTCGGATTGGACAGATACTTTCATCAAAACCCTCAAATCGCCGCAGTTTAATTGAAGAAGCGGCGGGAATTTCCAAATTTCGCACTCGTCAGAGAGCCGCTGAATCCAGGCTTGAATCTGCCAAAATAAATTTAAGTAGAATTACGGATATTGTTGCCGAGATCGAAAAGCAAACGCGAAGCCTCCAAAGACAAGCAAATAAAACCCGTCGTTATAAAGTTCTGCGTGAAGAATTGCGTGGACTTATGAAGCAAACTTATGCGGCTGAAGGGCAGAATTTATCTGATGCAGTTGATGTTTTGGATGAAAAATTAAAGTTAGCGACAAAGACCGAACGCGAATTATTTGAGCAAGTTGCGGAAAAAGATGAAGCATTTCGTAACGCAACTCATACAGCAAGAATCGCCGAAGAAAAACTTACGGAAGTTCGCGGGAAACACGCCGAAAACGCACTCCGACGTGATCGTGCAGAAAGAGAACAGCGTTATCAAATTGAGCAGATCGAAGAATTGAAATCTCGCAATTCGGGATTAAAAGGCGAGATAAAAGTAACGGATGAGCGAATTCGTCTGCTTGAAAATGAAATAAAACGCCTTGAAACGGCGGAAGAAAAAGAGCGAAAAGAAGCCGAAAAAGAAAAGGTGACTTTGCAAAAGGCGGAAGATATTTATCGCTCTAAACTTAATGATCTAAGACAGATAGAAAGAGAACTTGAAACCGAACGGGACGAGCAATTGCAACATACGGCGGCAGTTGAACGGCTGGCGGAGATCGAACGGCAATTTGAAAATAACCTTGAAAGATTAAGCGAAAGAATCGAAGGTTTGCAACGCGAAGGCGAGCGTGCGGAAGAAACTTTAGACGAACGCAAAAAAGAATCTGCAGCACTCGAAAAAGAATTAAAAACGGAAAAAGATAAACTCGAAAAACTTCACAAAGAAAAACAAGCAATTCTCAAAGATTCCGCCGAAGCGAGAGACAAGTTAGAAAAAGAAGAAGAGAATCTCAACAAATTAAACAGGGAATTTTCACGTCAAAAGCATCGGCTTGAAACTCTCGAAGAACTCGAAGAAAAACGTGCGATCTATGCTCCGAGTGTGCAGAAACTTTTTGCTGAACAAAAGAAGATCGGTGTTGAGTTTCAAGGAACTTTAGCGGATAAATTTGATGTTGACGAAAAGGCGGAAATTGCGGTTGAAAATCTATTTGGTGGTTACTTGCAAACTGTTTTGGTAAAAACCGAAAAAGATGCAAAGAAAACGGTTAAGTATTTGAATGAGAATGGTTTGGGGCGAATTTCAGTTTTGGTTTTTAACGCAAAGACGCAAAGCAGCAAAGATGCAAAAGGTAAGAAAA
This sequence comes from Pyrinomonadaceae bacterium, assembly GCA_041746235.1. Lineage (GTDB taxonomy): Bacteria > Acidobacteriota > Blastocatellia > Pyrinomonadales > Pyrinomonadaceae > Aridibacter. The sequence continues at coordinate 9,917 of JBGTHN010000713.1, forward strand.
ATTTAATTACTGATTATCTTGGGATTTCAAAAGAATTTGCGGATATTTTGTCTAGTGTTTTTCCGCGTGAAATGTCGGCGAAAGTTGTTGAAAGCGTTGATAAAGCAAAGGGCAAAAAAGATGAGATTTTTGTAACTTTGGAGGGTGATTTAGTTATTGGTGGGAAACTTTTTGTCAGCGGAAAAACAAATGCGAATGAGGAAAATAATTCGCTTCTTGCATTTAAAAGAGAGTTGCGGGAATTAGAAAAGAGTTCTAAAAAATCTAAAAAGGAACTTGAAAAATTAGAGAAGATAGTCGGGAAATCACGAAAAATTTTGGCTGAAAAAGAAGATGCAATTATTGATCTGCAATCCTTTGTTGTTCAAGTTGAACGAAAACTTTTATCGCAGGAAATTCAATCGAAATCGCTTGCACAGGAAATTGAACGGGCGGAACGCCATAAGAAGGTCGTTACGGAAGAAACTTCGCAGATCGAGAACGAAATAAAACAGATAAAGAAAAAGCGAAAAGAAGCACAAGCAAACGCAAAAACTGCCGAAAAAGCACGAAGTCTTTCAACCGAAAAACTTGAAAGCATCAACGAAAAACTCGCAAAATCCCGCCAAGAAGTTGAAGCGGAAAATATTGTCGTAAATGAAAAGAAAACCTTTGCGGAAGTCGCTTCTGAGCGGCAGCGTTCGGCGAAAAATTCGCTTGAACGCATAAAAAATGAACGAAGCGATTTAGAAGAAAGATTAGAAAGACAAAGCGGAGAAATTGCAGAAACCGAGAAAAGAATCGTTGAATTAGACAAAACGAGTAAGCAATTAAATTTGCAGATCGCCGCCGCAAAAGTCGAACTGGATGAAGAAGAAAACGAACTCACAAATGCGATCGAGCATCTTAAAACTGCTCGAACAAGTTCGGATGTGATGTCAACAGATTTGGCAGATTTGAATAAACGTTCGGCGATGGCGAGAGATGAGCGGGCAGGTTTGGAAATTAAACAAACCGAAATTATTACACGCTTAAAGAATTTGAATGAGCGATGTTCGCAGGATTTGAATGTTTCGTTGATCGAACTGGTTGAAAACGCGGAGTTTGAAGACGATTTTGATTTTGAAGCATCACGTAAACGAGTTGAGGTTCTGCGAAATAAACTCGAAAACTTCGGAGCGATAAATATGTTGGCTCTCGAAGAATTATCTGAAACCGAAGAAAGATTCAATTTTTTGACTTCGCAAAGGCAAGATATTGTTGACAGCATAAAAGCGGCGGAAGAAGCCTTGAGAGAAATAA
>JBGTHN010000714.1:0-7304 GCA_041746235.1 Pyrinomonadaceae bacterium
TAGAAACGAAGACAAATCATTTTGCATTGAAAACAAAGTTATATATCAATGCTCTACAATCAGCTTCAAAAACCTTGCGAGAAATGAATCCAATTCAATTCTCCGCGTAAGGTGAGTTATTAACTAAAAAAGTATCTCAAAAACAAATTTCTTACTTTATGTTTTTTAGTCTATTAAATGCTCCTTGAGAAAAACTTGAGTTTTTTACAAATTCGATCACTAAATTGATGACGAAAATGTTGAATGATACACCATAAAAGTCACTTTATTTAGGTGTGTGATTTTGTAAATACCGTATTTATTGGCTCATAGTATTACGGAATGATTCTTGCGTGTTTTAAATATAATGAAAACTTTGAAGGGTTAATATTTAGAATAGAGGGAGACTTATGCAAGTAAAATATTTGAAACGATTCAGTATTTCTTTTGTGATAGGTTTGCTGTTTATGATAGGGGCAACAGATTTGGCTTTCGGTCAAAGAAGTCGCTCAAACGAAAACCGCAACCGGCAACGCGAAAGCGTTGAAAAAAATCAAGAGAAAAAAGAACAACCTAGACCAAATCGCAACCAAACTAACCGCGAACAAAACCAACCTAGACAAAATCGTAATCGTAACGACCAGCAACAAAGACAACAAGCAGAACGACAACGAAATGAAAATCGCCGTGTTGAATCACAACGACGCAATAATGAAAATCGCCGTGTTGAATCGCAACGTCGTAATAATGAAAATCGTCGTGCTGAACAAGATAGAACTATTCGTCAAAATGAAAACCGCAGACGTGCCGAATCGCAGCGTCAAAATGAGAATAGACGAAGAACGGAAACCCAACGTCGAAATCAAAATGATGAAAAAAGCCGTTATGAAGCCGAACAGAGACGTAGGGCTGAGAATCAAAGACGAACAAATCGTAACGACAATGATCGAAGAGGCGACAATCGTGTTAACGATAACCGAGATCGAAGAGGTGATAATCGCGGAGACGATAACAGACGAGATAATCGTCACAATGATGATCGCCGAAACGATTCCAACAGACGATATACACAATACGATCGCAATCAACAACAGCGAATCCAAAAAGATCGCTACAGACGCTATCAAAACGAATATCGAGATAGACAGCGTGCTTATGAAAGACGGCAGAGAGAACTTCAAAGCCAGAGACGTTTGAGAAGATACCGTTATCAGCAAAATTACTACAATCGTTTACGCAGAGATCGTCAACGTCTGCAAAATGCAAGATATTACAACTCCTTGCAGGACGATTATCGTTACCAACGCAACGGACGTTATTATTACACAAGCAGTTATGGAGCTGCGATGCTAAAACGTGCGTTAAATGATGGTTATGCACAGGGTTTTCAAGCTGGACAATCTGATAGATACGACAATTGGAATTACGATTACAGCAATTCTTATGGTTATCAAGACGCTTCTTATGGTTATGACAGCTATTATGTTGAATTAAATGACTATCGTTATTATTTCCGCCAAGGTTATCAACGCGGTTATGAAGATGGATATTATGGTCGTTCGGAATATGGAAGATATTCAAACGGAAATGGAAGTTTGCTCGGCAATATACTGAGTGGAATTCTATCCGTCGTTAGATTCTAATTTTAGAAATAGATTTGAAATTATTGTAGGGCTTTGTTTAGCGACAAAGCTCTTTTTTTTATTGCAAAATTGTTAGATAATCTTTCCAAACACCAACATTTTCAGCGTATTTCTTTGCTAATTCGATAACGATCTGGCGAATATGTGTTAGATCGTGAACAACCCAAGTTGAAAGTAATTGTTCAAGCGTAACTTCACCTAATTCGGGATGTATGCCTTTTAATTTCAAATCTTCTTCAGTTAAATTCATTTCTTCGAGAGTTTTGATATTAGCATTGCGTAAACTTTCAAATTCATCAAGCAGTTCGCCGAGAGATTTACCTTTCGCATTTTCAAACTGTGCAAAACGGTCAAACGGTTCAAAAGTTAAATTTTCGCCTTGTGCAAGAATAATTTTTGCACGCGGAATCCAATCTGTTTCTTCGCCGTGAATCAAATGCCCCAAAACGTCAAATGCACTCCAAGTGTCTGAATCATTTGATTCAAGTGTCCATTTTTCGGATAAATTGCCAAGCAAGGACTTCAAAGTTCTAGGCGTGCTTGATAAAATTTCGATAGATTGTTCAATTTGATATTTCATCTTGTGTCAATTATACAGAATATTGATAGAATCATTTAGGAAAAATTATGAGTCAACCTCTTGTAGCAATTATTGGTCGTCCGAATGTCGGAAAATCCACGCTTTTTAATCGTTTAACGGGAAGCCGTAAATCAATTGTCGGCAATGAGCCGGGGATTACACGCGATAGAATTTACGGGGATGTCGAATGGCGTACGAAAACTTTTGAACTTATTGATACGGGCGGAATCGTGCCGGATGATGAGGCGATAATTCCTGTAAATATTTTTAAGCAAGCGGATTTTGCAATCTCGCAAGCCGCGGCAATTATTTGGGTTGTTGATGCCCGTGATGGCGTTACTCCACTTGATGAAGAAATCGGTATTTTGCTGAGAAATTTGGGTAAACCGATTTTTATCGCAGCAAATAAATGCGAAACTAATGAAGTTGAAGAAGATGCGGCGGAATTTTATAAATTTGGATTCAGTTTAACGCCACTTTCCGCTGAACATGGAACAAATGTCGGCGATATTCTGGAAGAATTATTTGAAGTTTTAGAGTTTCCCGAAGAACTTGAAGAAGAAGAAACGGATGAGATAAAACTGGCGATAATTGGTCGTCCGAATGTCGGAAAATCTTCTATTTTGAACAAAATTTTAGGTGAAGAAAGAGTAATTGTTTCACCAATTGCAGGAACAACTAGAGATGCAATTGATACACAATTTGAATATGAGGGACAAAAGTATGTTCTGATTGATACGGCGGGCATTCGCAGAAAAGGGAAAACAACTGAAATGGCGGAGAAATTATCTGTCATAATGGCTCGTAAAGCACTCGAAAGAGCAGATGTTGCAGTTGTGGTAATTGATGCAGTCGAAGGAGTTACAAATCTTGATGCGAGTATTGCTGGATATGCGATTGATTCGGGTTGTAGTGTGATAGTTGCGATAAATAAATGGGATTTAATTCCTGAAAAAGATACGGGTTCGGTCAGTGAATTTGAACGAAATTTTCGGGACAAAATGAAGTTTCTCGATTGGGCACCGATCGTTACAACTTCGGCTTTATCCGGGCAGAGAATTACCAAGATTTTGCCTTTGGTTGAAAAAGCCAATCAATCGAGAAACTTGCGTATAAAAACTTCAAATTTGAACGAATTTTTTGAACGAACAGTTATGCAACCAAAAGGTGGCGGCGGAACTGCTCCCGGAAAAGGCGGCAGGGTTCGTCTGCATATAAAATATTTAACTCAAGGCGGAATTCGTCCACCAAAATTTATTTTATTTACATCTGGCGGACATGGAAAAGGAGAACTCCATTTTTCATATTTGCGTTACATCGAAAATCAACTAAGAGATACATTTGACTTTTTTGCTACGCCAATTCGTATCAAAGAAATTCATAAAAATAAGAAAGGAAAAGGGAAAAGCAGTAAACGGTAAATAGTGAAATATAAAAAGTAGGTCAATTTAATGTATATGTTAAATAAAAGAATCATTTTTGCAACACTGATCGTTACAGTCCTTTCCTTTTCACTAGACTTCTTAATACAAATTATTATTATTGGTGAGCCAGATATAAGCATGGAATCCATTATTAAACGCCTTGTTTTTTATTCAATGATAGGATTCGGTACTACCTACTTTTTTGAGAAAATGAAGTTCAGTCAGAAATCAAATTAAATTATCTGAAAATACATAAAATTGTTAATGGTTTTTGGGGAATGGAATATTTTTTATTTATATTAAGAATTGTATTGGCTGGAATATTTTTTCTTGCCGGAATTGGTAAATTGCTCGATCTGAAAGGTTCGGAAAAAGCTATCAAAGGTTTTGGTGTGCCGGAAGATTTGGCGAAACCTTTTTCCGTTCTGTTGCCAGTTGCTGAGATCGTTTTTGCAGTCTTGCTTTTGTTTGTCGGGACTTCTTGGTTTGGTGCGATCGGGGCGAGTCTTTTATTATTGATCTTTATTAGTGGAATGCTTTGGCAGATGAAACAGGGAAACGCTCCCGACTGTCATTGTTTCGGACAGATTCATTCTGAACCCGTCGGCAAAAAAAGTTTGTTGCGGAATGTTATTTTTGCAGTATTGGCTTTGGTTTTGGTTGTCAACGGACAAGAAAATCAAGGTTTACAATTATCGCAATTAGCGAATAGTTATTCAGAAGTTATGCAGATAGTTTTTGGTTTAATAATAATTGGTTTTTTGTTTATTCTGCTTTTGTATCTAAAAAATATAATGGAAAAACAGACGCAGATTTTGCGACGTTTGGAAGTTATCGAACTTATTTCAACGGATGGAATTCAACAGAATCGTGAAAACATCGGAAATCCGAATGAAGGTTTGCCGATCGGTTCGCCGATTCCTAACTTTATAATGCCGACGGCTGATGGACTTGTAGTTTCAAAGGAAGACATTTTAAAACGTGGCAAACCAATTTTGTTTTTCAATGTTAGCCCGACTTGTAATCCTTGTCAGGCACTTCTGCCCGCAATCGAAAAGTGGGAAAAAGAATTGTCCGACAAGATCAATTTTGTATTTATCAGCAATGGAACTGCGAAAGAAAATCTTGATAAATTCAAAAGTGAAAATGAAAGAGAAATTTTTATTCAGGATGACAGAGAACTTGCCGAATTGATGGAAATTCGTTGGACTCCGACGGCACTTTTTGTTAATTCAAATGGAATGATCGCAAGTCATCCGGCGGCTGGAGATACGGCAATTCGTGAGTTAATTGATGAAATAAAATCTAAAAAGTTAGAAGATGAATTCATCTATATTGCTAAAGAAAATGAGAATGGCAAGAAACCAAAGATAGGTGAGCAAATTCCCGAATTTTCTTTGAATGATTTGAAAGGAAAAACAATCTCGGCTAATGATTTGCAGGGCAAGAAGACACTTGTAACTTTTTGGAGTATGACCTGTCCGTATTGTGTCAGTATGATCGAAGAATTGAGCGAATGGGACAAAATCAAAGGGCAAGACGAACCAAATTTACTCATTTTTTCAGATGGCGAAGTTGAAGAACACGAAAATCTACAACTAAATTCCTCCGTAGTTTTAGACAAAGATTATGAGATTTCAGACAAACTAGGAATGTTTGGGACACCATCCGCAGTTTTGATTAATGAGCAAGGAAAAATAGTTTCGGAAACTGCAATTGGTGCGGGACAAATCTGGGCATTGATTGGTCGCAGAAAATAACGGAGATTTTTAACGCAAAGACGCTAAGAAGCAAAGTCGCAAAGGTTATTTTTAATATGTTTTTCTTTGCGTCTTTGCAACTTTGCGACCTTGCGTTAAGTTTTTTATGAAAGCAATAGATTGGAAAATAACCGCTCAAGATAGCGAAGCTAGAACGGGAATTATAAAGACGAGGCGTTCGGAAATTGAAACGCCTGTTTTTATGCCTGTCGGAACGCAAGGAACTGTAAAAGGCGTGCGTTTTGAATGGCTTGAAGATGAGATGGATGCGAGAATTATTCTCGGCAACACATATCATTTGTGGCTTCGTCCGGGAACGGATGTCATTAGAAAACTTGGCGGATTGCATAAATTTTCAACCTGGAATCGTTCGCTTTTAACGGATTCGGGCGGATTTCAGGTTTTTTCTTTGTCGGATCTGAGAAAGTTGAATGAGGAAGGCGTTGAGTTTCGTTCGCATCTTGATGGAACAAAAATGTTTATGTCGCCGGAAGTTTCGATGGAAATTCAAGCGGCTCTCGGTGCGGAGATTGTAATGGTTTTTGATGAATGTCCGCCGGGCGATGCGGGACATCAAGCGACAAAGGAAAGTTTGGAATTAACGGCTCGATGGGCTTTGCGTTCAAAAGAAAAATTTGATCAATTGCAAAATGAAGGACTTGATACAGGATTTATTGGAGCGGAAAATTTAAGTGGACAACAAGCATTATTTGGAATAATTCAAGGTGCGGGACATCTTGATTTACGAAAAGAGAGTCTAAACAGAACAGTTGAAATTGGGTTTGATGGTTATGCGATCGGCGGTTTGAGCGTTGGCGAAGAAAAAAGCGTAATGTATGAAGTGCTTGAATATTTAGCCAAACAAATGCCAAAAGATGCACCGAGATATTTGATGGGCGTTGGAACTCCCGAAGACCTGGTTGAAGCGGTTTATCACGGAGTTGATATGTTTGATTGTGTGATGCCGACTCGAAACGGACGGACGGGCGGAGTTTTTACTTCAAGCGGAAAATTAAATATTCGTAACGCAAAATTTGCTACTGACGAAAATCCGCTTGATGCTGAATGTCCTTGTTCTGTATGCAAAAGATATTCGCGTGGCTATTTAAGACATTTGTATCAAGCAAAGGAAATGTTGGCGGCGACTTTGATCTCGCATCACAATTTAGCTTTCTTTCTTGACACTATGCAAAAGGTTAGGCAAGCTATCAAACTCGGTCAGTTTGAACAATTTCGGCGTGAGTTTTTGGGTAAAATAAGTAATAATTAATAGCCGTATCTGCGAATTTACTTAAAATAAAACCTAATAATAAAAAACTAATTCCACCTTTTGAAAACGGAGACAGCCTTTCATATAAAGAATTTCATTTTTGTTATGAAACAATAATTTTCAATATTAAGCTTTGTTTATTAATGAATTGCAGAGTGATTTGAAAGGCTTATAAGTTGGAATTTTTATCAAAGTTTATAAAGAATTTGCAAAAGAATTACTTAAATAACTATATTTGCTTTGATAATTTCAAGTTACTTTGTAATAATTGCTGTTTTGCGTATCTGGAAACAAATTAATGAATACTTTTATATTATTTTTTCAATTCGGCGGCGGCATTATTGGTTCACTTATAGTACCAATACTATTGGTAGTTGGAATCTTTTATTTTTTGGTGATTTTGCCACAGAAAAAACAGCAGCAGCAATTAAGCGATTTGATTGCGAGTCTGAAAATTGGTGATGAAGTTGTTACAAACGGCGGAATTGTCGGAAAGATCATAGAAATTCGTAAAACAAGTTTTATTATTAGAAGTGCCGAGAATTCAAATTTGGAAATTGGTAAGCCTGCGGTTGTCGGTAAACGTCATGAAGAAGAAGAAAAAAAGTAAAAAGTTGAAAGTAAAAAGTTAAAAAATCAATTTTATAG
>JBGTHN010000715.1:0-5014 GCA_041746235.1 Pyrinomonadaceae bacterium
CTTTGAGTTTATTTTGCAATTCGTCGGTTTTTTGACGGTAAACTTCAGTTTGTTCGGTGTCGCCTTGGGCGGCATAAATTCTACTTAATGTGTAGGTTGCGGAAATATGATTAGGATCGACTTCGAGTGCTTGTTTTAAGGTTTCGATAGCTTTCGGAATATTATTTTGGCGATAATAAATGATGCCACGCGTGGCGATTTCTTCCGACCTTTTGTTTCTGATGATCTCATCCCAAACGCCGTCAAATTCCTTTCCCGCTTCGTCCAATTTTCCCAAATTAAAAAGAACCAAGCCTTTCATTCCGCGAACTTCAAGATCGTTCGGAGTTTCTTTTATCAAAGTGTTGATAACTTCCGAAGATTTTTCATATTTGCCGTTTTTAATATAAAGCTTTGCTAAGTTTTTACGGTCATCCGAAGAGATTTCCGACAAATTATCTTCAGTCAGAAGCTTTTCGAGACTTTCCAGATCATCACGAATAATCAATGCGATTTTATAACTTTTCCGAACTTCTGCAACATTCGGATATTTTTCAAAAACGGCTTTTAATTTCTCAAAACTTTCCGGCGAAATGTGTGAACTATTCATTTCTATATTAACCTGAGCTAAAACGGCTTTGGCTTGAGTATCATCGTCGGGAAGTTTTTCTGCCGAATTTTGACAGGCAATAAAAAAGATAGAAATTAGTAATATGACAATTGTTTTTCGACGCATTTGATAAAAATCTTTGGAAAGCAAAACTATTATTTTATTCGAGAAGTTTAATCTTTACCAAAATTAAATGCAATTTTGCACAAAAATAAAAAGTGATGAATTTTGAAATTAATGCATCACTTTTGTTGTATTTGTTGACAAAAAAATTAGCTTTTTAATAACTGTTTGGCGATAACTAATCTCTGAATTTCGCTCGTGCCTTCGCCGATCGTGCAGAGTTTTGAGTCACGCCAGTATTTTTCCGCCGGATAATCTTTTGTATAACCGTAACCGCCGTGAATTTGGACGGATTCTTCCGAAACTCTAACGGCATCTTCCGAAGCGTAAAGTTTCGCCATTGCTGATTCTTTGGTTACACGTTTATTATTGTCTTTCAAATATGCAGCTTGCAAAGTCAACAATCTGGCGGCTTCGATCTGTGTTGCCATATCGGCGAGTTTAAATTGAATAGCTTGAAATTCAGCGATCGGACGACCAAATTGCTGGCGTTCTTTTGCATATTTCACAGCCGCTTCAAAAGCACCTTGAGCGATTCCAACCGAAAGGGAAGCAATCGAAATTCTTCCGCCGTCGAGAATTTTCATCGCTTGCAAAAATCCTTCGCCTTCAACTCCAAGCAAATTTTCTTCCGGCACTTTACAATCTTCAAAAACAACCGAAGCCGTTTCCGAAGCACGCATTCCGAGTTTATTTTCCTTATGGTCGGAGCGAAAACCTTCCATTGACTTATCAAAAATAAACGCCGAAATTCCTTTGTTGCCCTTTTCTTTATCGGTTACGGCAACAGCAACGCAAGTGTTTCCAGTGATAGCGTGTGTGATGAAATTCTTTGAACCATTGACAACGTAATGACCATTTTCTTTAACGGCATTCGTCCGTGTTCCGCTCGCATCCGAACCTGCATCGGCTTCCGTTAAGCCCCAAGCTCCCCAAGTTTCGCCTTGTGTTAAAGGCACGAGATATTTTTTCTTTTGCTCTTCCGTTCCGAATGTGAAAATGTGATTTGAGCAAAGCGAATTGTGTGCGGCAACCGATAAACCAACCGAACCGCAAACTCTGCCGAGTTCTTCGATGATCGTTGAATATTCAATATAACCCATTCCTGAACCGCCGTATTCTTCGGGAAAGATCACGCCTAAAAGCCCTAACTCGGCAAGTTGCGGACGCAATTCGTCAAAAAAGTGTTGCGATTCGTCCCATTCCATCACGTTCGGCAAAATCTCGCTTTCGGCAAATTCGCGGACGCTGTATTTTATTTGTTCTTGTTCTTCGTTTAATTCAAAATTCATGTAATAAAAGTGTATAAAAATATTTAGTTTGGTATCCCAACAAATAGCTTGCCATATCTGTTTGGACAAATCAAAATGAGCTTAAATAACTTTAATCTTATAACGTGAAAATTATACAAATCGCTGTTCGTAATTTGCGGAATTCATTTGCATTGTTTTCAATAAACCTCAATGAAAATATTAAAATTAATTCTCAAATGGGTTTTCGGGATTGCATTCATCTTTGCCGGAGCGAATCATTTTATAAACCCCGATTTTTATTTAAATATTATGCCACCGTATCTGCCATGGCATTTATTTTTCGTATTTCTAAGCGGAGTTTTTGAAATCATTTTAGGCATAATGCTTCTAATTCCCAAAACACAAAAGCTCGCCGCGTGGGGATTAATATTACTTCTCATCGCAGTTTTTCCTGCAAATATGTATATGGCAATGAATCCAAGTAAGTTTTCTGATTTGAATCCAGTGCTTCTATATTTGCGTCTGTTGATTCAACTTTTGTTGATTGCTTGGGCTTATTGGTTTACAAGGGAAGAAAATTAACCGCAAAGGACGCAGAGGTCGCAAAGTATAAAACAAAATAATTTCACCTCTTTGCGTTCTTTGCGACTTTTGCGGTAAAACTATCTTATGGGATGGAAAGAAAATATCATTACAACACGCGAAGGCATCAAGCAGATTTTGAACGATACCAAAACGATAGCCGTTCTCGGAATAAAACCCGAATCGCGTTCGGGACAAGCCGCTTACTATGTGCCGAAATATATGCAAAGCACAGGACACAAGATCATTCCTGTTCCTGTTTATTATCCTGAAATAACGGAGATTTTGGGCGAAAAGGTATATCGAAATATGGAAGATATTCCCGGACAAATTGATATGCTCAATGTTTTTAGGCGTTCGGAAGACATTCCCGCACATACTGAAGATATTCTAAAACTAAAACCGAAAGCAGTCTGGATTCAACTCGGAATTCGCAACGATGAAGTTGCGGAAACATTGGCAAAAGCGGGAATCAAAGTTGTGCAAGATGCGTGTTTGATGGTTGAACATCGAAGTTTAATGTAGCAATAACATAGCCACTAACATCCCATTAGTGGCTCCAGTCATTATCAAACTATTTTATTCTTCGGTTGATTTTTGATTTAGCCGATTCCTTTTTTTTCTCGGTGAATTTTTCCGTCTTGTTCGACTTTTCTTGCTTTCTAGGTTTTCTCTTAAATTCATCTACTTCCTGAGGCGTAAGTTCTCTATATTCGCCAACTTTTAATAAACCTTCATCAAGATGTCCGATATTTGTGCGGATCAATTTTGTGACCGAATAGCCGATCGCATCGAACATTTTGCGAATTTGTTGATTGTGTCCTTCAAGCAACGTAACTTCAAACCAGTCATTTTTTCCGGTTGAACGCTTGTGTTCAATAGTTGCAGGAGCGGTTCTGAAACCATCGTCAAGGCGGATTCCTTTACGCAATTTGTTGATCGCGTTTTCATTTGGAATTCCTTTTACCTTTACCGCATATACTTTCGGAATCGTTTTTGTCGAAGCGATCCGATTGGCGAATTTTCCGTCGTTGGTCAAGATTATCAAACCTTCCGTATTAAAATCGAGTCGTCCGACGGGAAATAATTTTCCAAAACCTTTTACGAGATCTACAACTAATTTGCGGTTTTCGGGATCGGAAACGCTGGAAAGATAACCTTTTGGTTTGTTGACCAAAATATATGTGTCTTTGCGGTGTTCAAGTTTTGGATTGATGAGTTTTCCGCTGACTTTTATATGGTCATTTTCGGGATCGGCTTTGATTCCCATTTCCGTAACAACTTTTCCATTACGGTTAACTTGCCCTTGGGGTTTTAGTTTTTCTGCCTTACGCCGTGAAGCGACTCCGGCTTGAGCTATTAATTTTTGTAATCTTTCCTGCATAAGCCGATTATTTTACCACAGAGCCACCGAGAACACAGAGTTTTAAAGCGATTTTGATAGAAAACAAATTTTACCTTTCAATCTTCTAATTTCAAATTCTTTTCATAAGAAGGCATTTGTTTTCGCATAAATTCATTTATTTGAAAAACAAATTTGCGTTCATGATCTTCCGAATGAAGTGGAACGGATGAAATTTTCACTTGTTCGCTATTTGCTAAGATCATTCCGATTGACCAATTCGCATCGCCTTCGGAATCTGTATCTTCGATCAGACAAAATTGTTTGATCTCATCAAAACGATATAAATTTGTGCGTTTTCCGAAAAAGCCGTATTTTACAATTGAAACAGTATCTTCAATTCGATTGATAACTACTCGCATAATTGGGGCTTCGGAAATCACCCAAATTCCGCCCATCATTATACTTGCGGCAACAAAGAACGCGACAATAAGTTGCCATGTCTCGACTTCATTCCAGTTAGAAAAACCACCGAGGGTTCCATAAACAAGAATTCCGCCCATAATCACGAAAAACAAACCGAAAATCCACAAACATCCCGGAGTTTCTTTGATGGTAATTTCATTGACGGATTCTTCAACTTTCATTATTGAATTAAATCTTCAAAGTCTTCGATGGATGGCAATTCCGATAAATCTTTTAATCCAAATTGGATCAAAAAATCTTTAGACGTGCCATATTGCATCGGTTTTCCGACAGCTTCTTTGCGACCTTTCGCCACGATCAGACGCTTATCAAGCAAAGTTTTTATTGACGAAGCGGATTGAACTCCGCGAATATCCAAGATTTCGGGAACTGTCACGGGTTGTTTATAGGCAATAACTGCAAGAGTTTCAAGCGATGCGAGCGATAATTTTGCGGAAGGTTGAGTTTTTAAGAATTCGCGTATTTCTTCGTGAAATTCGGTTCGTGTGGAAATTTGCCAACCGCCGCCGATCTCTCTGACTATTAAACCGCTTTCGCGTTCTTCATATTCGGCTTGCAAATGTTCGAGTGCGGCTTCGATCGTTTCGGAATCCTCCTGCAAAATTTTTATCAAACTGCGAACAGGTAAAGGTTCGCTCG
>JBGTHN010000716.1:0-4341 GCA_041746235.1 Pyrinomonadaceae bacterium
GTCCGTAAAAATCATATCAATTCATAAAAACACGGAGAAATGATATGAAATTCATACGGACTTTTTTATTTTTAAACGCAATTTTATTGCTTTTATTTCCTTTGATCGCTTGTTCGCAAGTAACACAAACAGATAAACCGCTTTTACTTGTTTTGAATAAAAATGAAGCGTCTTTGACTGTTTTTGATGCGGATACTTTGAAAGTTTTGGGAAATGTTGGCGTTGGAGATTCGCCACACGAAGTTGTTGTTTCGCAAGATGGAAAAACGGCTTTTGTTGCAAATTATGGAGCTCAAACTCCGGGAAGTTCGCTTTCGGTTGTTGATCTGAAAGCGTTGAAAGAAACTCGCCGCGTTGATCTATCTCCTTTGATGCGTCCGCACGGGATTCAAGAAATTGGTGGGAAAATCTATTTTACGGCGGAGACGAATCGAGCAATTGCACGTTATGATCCGGCGGCAAATAAAGTTGATTGGATAATGGGAACGGGACAAAACGCTTCGCATATGATCGCCGGTTCGTCGGATGAAAAGCGTTTTTATACGACAAATATCGCATCCGACAGCATCACGATGTTTGAACTCCAAAATGTTCCGCCCGCAGGTTCACAGATCACACAAATCTCTGTCGGCAAACAACCCGAAGCGATTGACCTTTCGCCTGATGGCAAGGAAGTTTGGGTTGGACTGAATTCGGAAGGAGCAATTGATATTGTTGATACGGCGACCAAAAAAGTTGTTGAAAAAGTAAAATTGGGTGCAAGACCATATCGTGTGAAATTTACACCTGATGGAAAATATGTCTATGCAACTCTTTTGGGTGTGAAGGAAATTGTCGTTATTGACAGCAAAACACGCAAAGAAACCAATCGCATAAAATTAGAAAGCGTTGCGTGGGGCATAATTTTCTCGAAAGATTCAAAGTTTGCATTCATAACTGCCGCAGAGGATGATCTGGTTTATAAAATTGACCTGGAGAAATTTGAGGTCGTCGGCAAAACTAAAACGGGCAAAGTTCCTGATGGAATTGTGCTGGCGGGAATGTAGAACAAAATTAAATTAAAAAGTTTAAAGGTTTAAAAGTGAAAGAGTGAAAAAGTCCGTTGAATTTTCAAAACAGACTTTTTCACTCTTTCACTTTTTTACTTTTTTACTTTATTTATCTTCGGGAAGTTCATCCGTATTTCCGCGTTTCAATTCACCGAAACGAGTTCCCTTTAACCATTCGGGCATCTTTTCCTGATTTGCAATTCTCAAGCCGAGAACGCCCATCATATCGGCGACGGTTTTTGCACCGCTCCAATCCCAATTTGCCAGAACATCATCGGCTGGTTGATGATAATAAACTTTTTCCCAAGCCTTGATCTTGGCGATCAACTCATCTTTTGTGCCTTCGGGAACGCCCATTAACATCAATGCCGGAACACCTCTTTCAACAAAAGAATAATGATCCGAGCGTGTGAAAACTTTTTCTTCGGGTTGCGGATCGGGCATTATTTTGATGCCGTAAGATTTCGCCACGTCATCAAGCATCGCTCCGAGTGTTGAATATTCTGCACCGAATCCGACCATATTTTTAACCGGTCCGTAAACTTCCGTGCCGATTCCGTCCAGATTCAGATTAGCCGCAACTTTTGTAATGTCCCAAGTCGGATTTTTTGCCCAATGTTTTGAACCGTAGAGTCCGTATTCTTCGCCCGTTACGGCAATGAAGATCAAAGAGCGTTTCGGTTTTACCTTCATTTTTGAAAATGATTCGGCAACCGCCAGCATTTCCGATGTGCCGAGAGCGTTGTCTGCCGCACCGTTGTAAATTTTGCCGTTATCAACACCGTAAGCGTCATAATGTGCCGAGAAAAGAACCGCTTCGGCTTTTAATGTCGGGTCTGAACCTTCAAAATATCCGACGACATTATTGGCTGTTCCTGCCGTTGTTTTATATTTCGTAACTAATTTTGCTTTCTGCTTTAAATCAATTGCTGCAAAATCTTTGGCTTCGGCTTGTTTTCTTGCATCTTCAAACTTCACATCGGCTTTGCTAAATAATTTGTTGGCAGTATTGTTGGTAATCATCATTATCGGTGGAATCGGAATAGGCATTGCCGCTTCACTTTCATCTGCTAAAGCAACTTGTCGGCGACCGAAATAATCAACATATTCTTCGGTTTTATCACCTTCTCTGCCGTTTCCGACGATGACCACAGCTTTTGCTCCGCCAATGATCAGACTCTGAAGGATCAATGTTCCTGCTTCAATTTTCTCCCATTGTTCTTGGTTAATATTGGCAGGCGGACCTTCTATCATTACAACAATTTTATCTTTTACGCTCTCCAATTCAGCCGCAATATCCGCTTCGGAATCCGCCATCAGAGTTTGTGTTCCATAACCGACAAACATTAGATCAGCATCAATTGTTATATCGGATTTCTTAAACGGCAAAGGAATAAATCCGTAATCCGAACCGAATTTGAATTTGTCTTCACCCACCTGAAACATCGTTTCGGGTGCCATTACAGTTTCTTTGAAATTGATCGCTTGCAGATAAGAACCTTTATCGCCGAGCGGTTTTAGACCGAGCGATTTAAATTTATCGGCGATCCATTTAGCGGCTTTATCACCGCCGGGTTGCATCGTTCCGCGTCCTTCCATATCGTCCGCCGAAAGTGCTTTTGTATATGATTTTATTGACTCAAGGTTTATATTCTTGGTCAGTTCAGTTTCAACTTTTGAAAGTGAACCGACTTTTGATGTAGATGCAGGTTTTGCCTTTGCAGGCATCTGTGCAAACGTGGGAACGCTCAGCAAAGAAAACATCATAAATGCGGCAAAGAATCTGCTCTGCCATGTGAATTTTGAACGTGATTTCATTAATTAAACTCCTAAAATTATTGCGATTTTTTTCGAATCAAAAGGTTTGATGCGTTAAAACTCCTAAAGTATTTCCGTTTCATTTTACGAAGATTTGTGAAAAAGGTTTGAATATAAAGTTTCGGGAGTTGTAAACAGAAATTACGGAAAATTATCTATTATCTAATTGTTACATTTAGTTAAGTTAGGGCTAATTGTTGTTAGAAATGGATGTGATATTTCCGGGAATTATTGACAAGTTTCAGGGAACGGTGCGGATATTCTCGGGAATGGATGAGTCAATCCTGGGATTGCGAGCGTCAATCCCGGGATTGCGAGCATCATTCCCGGGATTGCGAGCATCATTCATGGGATTGCGAGAATCATTCATGGGATTGCGAGCATCATTCCTGGGATTGCGAGCGTCATTCTTGGGAATGAACGAGCGGTTCCCGGGAATTGTTACCAAAAGATTCTTAGGAACAATACGGCAACCCAATATTTATTTTGCAGGAACGATCCGCAGAATTTTATCGTCATCTTTTGACGGATTACCGCGACTGTCCTGATTTGAAGTTGAAAAATATATGTAACCGTCGGGCGATTCTGCCATTTCACGGATTCTGCCGAAATTTCCTTCGAGCAAATTTTCCTGTCCGATAACTTTGCGACCGTCGAGTTGGACGCGGATTATACGCACGCCACGCAAACAACCGAAAAAGAAATTTCCTTTAAATTGCGGAAATTTATCGCCGTTGTAAAACATAGCACTCGCGGGGGCACACGCCGGAGAATATTCGAGAAGCGGTGATTCCATTCCTTCTTTTTTCTCGTTGTGACTGATCTCCGCCCAACCGTAATTCTTGCCCGCTTCGACGATATTTACCTCGTCACCTCCACCACCTCTTCCTTCAAAATAGCTCGGACCGTGTGCCGTTTGAAACATCAAACCTGTATTCGGTTGCCAAGCCAAACCTTGTGCGTTGCGATGTCCGATCGTCCAAACTTCGGGGCGATAATTTTTGTTATTTACAAACGGATTGTCTTCGGGAACGCTTCCGTCATCATTCAAACGCAAAGTTTTTCCCGCGATTGAATCGGTCTTTTGTGCAAGATTCCAATCCGTCGAATCGCCTGTTGTAACATAAAGTTTGCCGTCGGGAGCGAATCTTGCACGAGTTCCGGCGTGATTCTTGGCGGCGGGAATTTTATCAATAATGATCTTGTCTTCGGTCAAAGTTTTATCGTCAAATTTATAGCGGACAATTTTCACGAACTTGCCGTCTTTTTGGTAAGCGTAAGCAAGATACACAAATTTATTGGATTTGAAATCGGGATGAAGCGAAATATCCATCAAACCGCTTTCGCCAGTCGGTTCAACATCGGGAACTTTGAAAATAATTCCATCCTTCAATTTCCCGTTCTCGATCATACGAACTCTGCCCGGACGTTCGGTAAAAAGCATTTTGTCGGCAGAAATAAACGCAAATCCCCA
>JBGTHN010000717.1:0-5350 GCA_041746235.1 Pyrinomonadaceae bacterium
TGGGAACTAAAATAGAAAGTTGTTCGTAACATTTTTTAGGCTCTCGTTTATTAATTAAGGATAGAAAATTTAATGAGTATAATCAAAATTGTCATTTATACATTAGCGTTTTTGTTGAGCCTTTTGTTCTGGGGGCGTTTCGTTTAGAAGAAAAAGTTCGGCAATTTTATATTAGTTGATTTGTTTTCCGTGTGATTAAAATACATCTGCGACTTGGATTAATTTAAATTTTATTATATAAAGCGGTCTTTAACTTGACCGCTTTTTTAGTTTTTAAAGTAAAAAAGTAAAAAAGTTTTTCACTTTTAAATATATATGACTGAACTACGAAAAATAAAACGTGCCTTAATAAGTGTTTCCGATAAGTCGGGAATTGTCGAATTTGCCAAAGAATTAAAAAACTTTGGCGTAGAAATAATCTCAACCGGCGGAACTGCCAAGACTTTGCAGGACAACGGCGTTGAAGTTACAAAGGTTTCCGATGTTACGGGTTTTCCCGAAATGATGGACGGGCGTGTAAAAACTCTGCATCCGAAAATTCACGGTGCATTTCTCGCTTTGCGTGATAATGAAAACCACGTTGCTTCAATGAATGAACATAACATCGAACCGATTGATCTGGTCGTCATAAATCTTTATCCATTTGAAGAAACCATCGAAAAAGACGATGTTGTTTTGGAAGAAGCCGTCGAACAAATAGACATCGGCGGACCTGCGATGATTCGTTCCGCTTCCAAAAACTGGCGGGATGTTGCGGTTTTAACCGACGCAAGACTTTACGAAGATGTTTTGAACGAACTCAAAGAAAATGACGGTTCACTCTCAATGAAAACCCGTCAAAGGCTTGCCGCACTTGCTTATACACGAACATCTTTTTACGATCTGGCAATTTCCGGTTATTTGGTTGAACAACTTTCAAACGAAGATTTGGAATATCTCGAACCATTGAATCCATTCGGAAATCTTGCCTTTATCGAAATTGAAGACGAGGTGGATCAATCGGAAGAAATAGATGAAACGAACGAAGCACTTCCATCTTTGATCTCGATCGGTTTAGCAAAAGTTACCGATTTGCGTTACGGCGAAAATCCGCATCAAAAAGCGGCACTTTACGACTCGGACGAAGCGGGCGGAATTGCTAATGCCGAGCAACTTCACGGCAAAGAAATGTCTTTTAACAATTACGTTGATGCCGAAGCCGCTTGGCGAATTGCGAGCGATTTTGATGAGTTGGCTGTCGCCATTATCAAACACACAAACCCTTCGGGAATCGGACTCGGAGCAAGCAATTTAGAAGCACATCAGAGAGCCTTAGCAACCGATCCCGTTTCGGCATTCGGCGGAATTGTGGCAATGAATCAAACTGCCGACGCAGAAGTTGCCGAAGCGATAAACAAAGTGTTCACGGAAGTTGTCATCGCTCCAAATTATACGGAAGAAGCATTGGAAATTTTCCGCAAGAAAAAGAATCTGCGGGTTTTGAAAGTTGATAACACGGTGACAAGAAATCCTCTCGAATACAGACAAATTTCGGGCGGATATTTAGTTCAAAACCAGGACTATTTGAGCATTACAAAAGATGATCTAAAAGTCGTCAGCGAAAGACAACCAAGCGAGAAAGAAATTCAAGCAATGTTGTTGGCTTGGAAAGCCTGCAAACACGTTAAATCAAATGCGATAGTTTTTGCGAATGATGTGCAAACGGTCGGAGTCGGTGCGGGACAAATGAATCGGGTTGATTCGGTTAGAATTGCTGCGATGCGTGCGGCAAAAACCGAACTTGAATTAAAAGGAACAGTTCTCGCTTCGGATGCGTTTTTCCCGTTCAGAGATAATGTTGATGAAGCCGCAAAATTCGGCATCTCGGCGATCATTCAACCCGGCGGTTCGATGCGTGATGATGAATCAATTGAAGCCGCAAATGAACATAAAATTTCAATGGTCTTTACAGGTTACAGACATTTTAAGCATTAATTTCATTGTGTTTAACAAAAAGTGTTTGACATTTACACAACTTTGGCGTATAAATATAAGCAATTAAGGATACTTAGGAACGCTCGAAGGTTTTGAACTTAAAAATCTTTCGGGCTTTCGTTTTTTTAACTACAAGTTTTTTACTTTTTAAATGTTTGAATTTCCAGATTTTTGCCATCCGTTGAAATAGTAATCGTTCCGCCTTCGCCCGTTGTTAAAACCCTCGCACCTGCATTTTTCCAACGCTCAACGACCTCTTTGTGCGGATGTCCGAAACGTGATTTTCGCCCGACGGGAATAATTGCATATTCGGCTTTTGTTACTTCGATAAATTCTTGCGTCGAAGAAGTTCTGCTTCCGTGATGAGCGACTTTTACAATATCGGATTCTAACAACGAGGCATTTTGTAACAGATCATTTTCCGTTTCTTTTTCAATATCGCCGGTCAACAAAAATTCCCTGCTCCCGAAAACAAGCCGCAAAACTATCGAATCATTATTTGCCGAAGACTCTGCCGCAGATTCTTCCGATACAGGATTTAATACAAATATTTTCACACCACCGATCTCAAACGAATCTCCGCGAGAAAGTTTCTGCGTTTTAACATTTTTTCTTTTCAGCATTTCTACAAACTCGGCAAAATCTTTATCGTCCGAACTTTCCCTGCCGATAAAAGCGGTTTTTACACGGAAGTTTTTGGCAACATTTATCAAACCTTGAATGTGGTCGGCATCGGCGTGAGTCGCAAGAATGTAATCAATTTTGGAATATCCTTTTTCCCAAAGAAATTCCGACACGACCGTTTCGCCAACACCTTGCGTATCAGGCTCAAACTCTTCCTTTTCGCCGTCTTCACGTTCAATGTAAGTTTCGTTATAATTAAATTGTCCGCCGCCGTCAACCAACATCGTTTCGCCATTCGGAAATGTAACCAAAGCCGAATCTCCTTGCCCGACATCAAGAAAATCAACCGTCAATTTGCCATCAACTTTCGGCGAACTATATGGATGAAAAGCAATTAGAATGAAAAAAAGTAAAAAGGTGAAAAGGTGAAAAAGTAAGATTCGCTTTGACGTAAAAAATCGTTTTTTCTCTCGACTCTCAACTCTCGACTCTCCGCTCAAAAATGGATTCCATTTATTCAAAAAAATTGTCAAAACGATCAAGGGCAAAAAATATAAAGTATAAATTGCTTTCATCTCGCCCGAATAAACGGGAACGCGGATTGAAGCGAAGTTGTGTTCGATAAAGATGCTTGGAACGCTCAGTAAAAGCCAGTTAAAAAGTTCGGCTAATTTAATAAAGGGCAGAGCAAAGATGTTGCTGATTTTTGCAAAAAATACGGCGATAATTGCCGTCAAATTTTGCAGAACAACAAAAATTCCAACCCATAAATTTAATAAAACCGATGAAAAAGAAAGTCTGTGAAAATACACTATCAAAAATGGTAAGAGAAATGTCTGAACGATTGCCGTAACCGAAATTCCTTCAAAAATCCAACGTAGAGGTTTTTGCAAACCGTATTTTTCAAGCCATGTGCCGTATTCAGATTTAAAGATGCGACAATCCCAAATATTTTCATTGAGAGTTTTTTGCCAGCTTTTTTCGTTCCAATAAAGTGTTTCGCAAAAAGTCTTTAGTTTTTTATGAACATTCGGCGGAAAAGGTTGGTCAGCAGAAGGCATCCAACTGCCGATCGAACGCAATCTTTCAATCAAAGGGAACGCCACGCCGATTATCGCGATCAGGCTTGCAAAAGTCAGATGAAATGATTGATTAAACAAGTCGGCAGGTCGCCAAAGCAAAATCAAAAATGCACATGCTCCTAAAGCATTGAGCAAGGTTCCATTTCGATAGATGACAAATGAAAAAAGCAAGATCGTGAACATCAAAGCCGCCCGAATAACCGGAATCTCTGCACCGACGGCGAATGAATAAATCCATAAAACAAGACTTGTAATAAGAAATTGCCAAAGCCTTTTTCGCGTAAATATGCGGACAATTAACAACAAAATGCCGCCGATAAAAGTGATATGCAAACCCGATATGACAAGAATGTGAAATGTTCCACCTTCACGGAAATTCTCCGCCGTCTCTTTTGTCAGATAATTGCGGTTTCCAAGAAGTGATGCGATTAAGATCCCCGAAGTTTTGACATTGAATTTTTTGCTAAAACTTTCGATCAAATCCTGCCGATAATCATAAATCCATGCAAATGGCGAGAATATTTTTTTGTCTTCTAATCTTTCAACCAAAAGTGGACTTTTGATTGACGCAGTTGCTTGAATATCTTTTTGCTCAAGAATTTCAATGAATGAAATGCCGCCCGGATTTAGAAATCTTTCTTCACGATTCAAGTTCGATGCGACTCGGATTCTTGCTCCGTAATGGAGTTTTAATTCGTCATATTCCTGTTGGATTTGTTCATCTTGAATAGATGCAAAAAATCTGACATTATCGGAAACATCAAAAAATTTTCCTTTATAAATTATTTTTTCGGCACTCAAAATGAACGAAAATCCGCCGACGGAAAGTTCGGGTTTGCCTTGCAAGACACCTTCAACTTCTAACGGATCACCTGAATTTATTTGCTTTGAATCATATAAATTTTTAAATGAGTTTTGGGATTCGGATTGTTTTGTTGCTTGAAAATAAAATCCGCCAACAGCGAGAAAAGCGATCAAAATAAAAATATGTGAAAAAGATTTAGTGAGAAAAATGAAAGCCAAACTTGCAGAAATCAAAGTTATGACAAAATAAACTTGCCAATAAAAATTGAAATAATTGGCGAGAAAAATTCCGCTTGCAAAACAAATAGAAAGCCACAAAAGTGGATAAAATGTAAAGTTTTTGGAAGACGTGGCAGACATTTTTTCTATGAAGGTAGAATTTTTTATTCTACTTTTATCATATTTCGCATATTTCTAAAACGCTTGTCGCTGATTCCACCGACAAGAAGCAAATGTTCGGGGCGACGAAATTCTCCGAATCGTTCCCGATGTTCGATTATTTTAGTGGCAGTTTTTGCTCCAATGTATGGAAGTTTTTCGAGTTCTTCGGACGTTGCTTTGTTAATATTTATCGCATTTTCAGAAACTATGATCGGGCTCGAATTTTGAACAAATTTTGGCGAATTTGATGAACAATTTATCGCCAAAAAACATAAACTCAATAATGTTAAATACTTAACACAAAGTTTACATTGTTTAACTTTTTTGAAAGAAAAAACGCTCATAAAAAAATGCACTCAAAATGTGCAAAGTGCTAAAAGTTGTTGCAAAATAACGAATTACAATTGCAATGTTATTGTTTTCCACAAAGTTTTCCACAGGTTCTGTGGAAAACTTTTATGTATTAACATAATGTAAAAACTTAA
>JBGTHN010000718.1:0-10664 GCA_041746235.1 Pyrinomonadaceae bacterium
TTGGTTTAGGCACAAAAACTTGGGAAGAAATGCAAGAATTTCCTTCAAAACTTTGGCTCTCGGTTTCTTATGAAATTTTGCCTTGGAATGTTGAATATTTTAAGCCTAAATTAATTAGAAAATTACAAAAGCGTTGGAAGGATTATGGGAATATTTTGATTGAAAAAGAAGAGAGCAGTCACAATCATTTTATTATTTCTTCAGAGCCGATTATGATTGATTTCAGTCAAGCAAAAGAAAAAGTAGTTGAAAATAAGTGAATTTAGCACCAACCGAAAAAGAGAAAATTGTCGAGATTTGCCGTCGCAATGATATTTCTTTTTGTGCTTTGTTCGGTTCTTTTGCAAGAGGTGAGGCGGATAAAACGAGCGATGTTGATTTGCTTGTAAAGTTTTCAAAGCCGATTGGTTGGGCATTTTATGGCATTGCTGAAGATTTAGAAAAGGCTCTCGGCAGAAAGGTTGATTTAGCGACTGAAAATATGCTCGGCAAGAGAATCCGCGAAAGTGTATTGAATGATTTGCAGGTGATCTATGAAGAAACCGAATGATGCTGACCGCTTGAATCATATTCTTGATGCAATTGCGAAAATCGAACAATATTTGCAGGACTTCGATTTGGAAAAATTTAAGTCGAGTGATTTAACGATTGATGCAGTTGTGAGAAATATTGAAATAATCGGCGAAGCGACAACCTGTTTGGATAGAGGCTTGAAAGCAAAGTATCCCGAAATTGAGTGGCGGTTTGCGACAGCCGCTCGTAACCGCTTGATTCACGGCTATTTTGACATTGATGCGGAAATTGTTTGGGACACAACGCAAAATAATTTACCGAAATTGAAAACTGACATTGAAAAGATTTTAGAGGATTTAGATTGAAAAAAATAAAATTACCAAATGCACCCGAACCGAAAGGACATTATTCGCTAGCCGTTGAGCATAACGGTTTGATTTTTGTGTCGGGACAACTTGCGGTAAATCCTGAAACTGGTGAGGAAATTACTTCTTCGATCGAGGCACAGACGGAGCAATGTTTGCGGAATGTCGAAGCGGTTTTGAAAGAAGCGGGAAGTGATCTGGATCACGTTTTGAAATTTACGATATTTGTTTCGGATGAGAGTTTGTGGGGAGCAGTTAACGAAACTTATAAACGAATCTTAGGCGATCATAAACCGGCACGAGCGATAATTCCTGTTAGAAATTTTCGTGGAGATTTTTTGATTGAGATCGAGGCAATTGCTGCGGTTAAAAGCTAAAGCACTTAGGCTGAAAAATGCCATTTAGATACTTGACAATAAAATAAAGATTTAATACTTTTGTTAAAGAGAAAGGGGAGTAGATAACCCAAGAGGTTCGATAAGTCGTCATTACGGTTGATTAAACAACCCGGTTTATCGCATAAGATTCAAGACCTTTCGTAGCATTTGTATTAACAAGTTGTTGCGAAAGGTCTTTTTCTATTTTATGGCAATGCGATTCTTTCTTGATTTTCTAAATAAAATAAACGAGTAGAGGGAGATAAAAAATGAAATTAATCAAGGTCGGTTTTTTAGCATTGGCATTATTTATAACAGGCAGCACAACTGTAAACGCACAAAAAAGTTATGGTGCGGAAACGAAGGAAAGTCAGGCGGCAATGACTCCGCAGATGGCTTTGCAGAAATTGAAAGACGGTAACGAAAGATATGTTCGCGGTAAATTGAAGGATAACAAAAACTTTCGCAAACAAGCCGCTTTTACGGCGAAAGGACAATATCCATTTGCGACGATTTTAAGTTGTATTGATTCGAGAGTTTCGGCGGAAGAGATATTTGACCTTGGCAATGGTGATGCTTTTAACGGCAGAGTTGCCGGAAACGTGGCGACACCGGATATGCTCGGAAGTTTTGAGTTTTCGACAAAACTTGCGGGTTCAAAAGTTCTTTTAGTGCTTGGGCATACGAGTTGCGGAGCAGTAAAAGGTGCTTGCGATATGGCAAAAATGGGCAATTTGACGGGATTGTTAGAAAGGATAAATCCGGCAGTTGATTTCATCGGAAAATCTTGGATGGACGGTGAAAAGAATTCCAAAAATTCAAAATTCGTCGAAGCAGTTGGGGAAGCGAATGTTAAGTTGACGATGGAAAAGATCAAAGAAGAAAGTCCGGTAATGAAAGAACTGATAGACTCGGGCGATCTATTATTGGTTGGCGGAGTTTACGATTTGGAAACAGGAGTCGTCAGATATTTGAATTAAGTAAAACTTTAGAATTAGACTTTATGAAGTTAGGTGCGTTGCTGAATTTGTTCGGCATACGCACCTAACTCTTTCAGGTGTTCAAAATGAAATGTTTAGGTAAAACATAAATATGGATTTTCAAATTTTAATATCGAATCTGACCAACCCGACATTGTTATTTTTTGTGTTGGGAATTGTCGCTGTGATAGTTAAAAGCGATCTGGAAATTCCCGAAGGAAGCGTCAAATTTATATCGCTTTATTTGCTGTTTGCCATCGGCTTTAAAGGCGGACAGGAATTAGCACACAGCACTTTTACCGCCGAGATTTTGTATTCTTTGATCTTTGGAATTTTGATCGCATCGCTGATTCCGCTTTATACGTTCTTTGTTTTGAAAAGAAAGTTAAGCGTCTCGGACGCAGGAGCGATTGCGGCAACTTATGGTTCAGTTAGTGCCGTAACTTTTGTGGCGGCGACAACATTTTTAGAATCGCAAAAGATCGAATTCGGCGGTGAAATGGTTGCCGTGATGGCTTTGATGGAATCGCCCGCAATCATTGTCGGTGTGATTCTGATGATGAAGTTCGATAAAGAATCCGAAAGCAAAGGAAAACTGAAAAATATTGTTCAGCATTCTTTTACTAACGGAAGTGTTTTGATGATCTTGGGAAGTTTGATAATCGGATTAATCGCCGACACGAAACAAGCGGAAGGTATCAAACCTTTTACGACCGACATTTTCAAAGGTTTTTTGGCGATCTTTTTGCTTGAAATGGGAATGGTTACGGCAAAAAGATTCGGAGCATTTAGAAAGTATGGAAAGTTTGTCACGATCTTTGGAATCGTTGTTCCGATCATTAACGGATGCGTCGTGGCAGTTTTGAGCGGATTGATAACTGATAGCGTTGGAAATAGATTTCTTTTCGCAATTTTGGCGGCAAGTGCTTCTTATATTGCAGTTCCGGCAGCGATGCGACTTGCCGCACCGAAAGCCGATCCGGGACTTTATATTCCGATGGCTTTGGGCGTAACATTTCCATTTAACATAACAATTGGGATGCCTTTGTTTTATGCGATAGTGAAATACACGGGGTATTAGAAAGATCAGTAATTAGAGATGGCGTTAGATAAACGCTGGGGAATTTTAATGCAACTTTTGCAATTTTACGGCATAGATTGGTTGGCGACGATCTTGGGTTTAACCGGAGTTTATATGCTCGGCAACAAAAACAAAATCGGTTTTATAGTCTTTATGGCGGCGAGTTTGAGTTGGGTAACATTTGGAGCATTGACCGGAAGCGTTCCGGTGGTTATTGGTAGTTCGATCTTTTTTGTAATGCACTTTAGAGGATTTCTTAACTGGAGTAAAGAAGCAAAAAATTTACAAGAGACAACAATTGGATGAGAATACATACAGAAGAAACTCAATCAAACACAACAGCAGACGTAGCTTTGCAATACTTGCGTGAAGGCAATCATCGTTTTGTCAATAGCCTTGAAACTGATCGAAATTTGCTACAACAAGTGAATGAAACCCGCGATGGACAATTTCCGTTTGCGACAATATTGAGCTGTATTGATAGTCGCACGTCAGCTGAATTAATTTTCGATCAGGGTTTGGGCGACGTATTTAGTATTAGAATTGCCGGAACTGTTATTGATGATAATGTTTTGGGCTGTATGGAATATGCTTGCAAAATTAAAGGCTCAAAATTACTTGTTGTTCTCGGACATTCAAAATGCGGTGCGATCAAAGGTGCGTGTGACAATGTGCAATTGGGAAATCTTTCGACACTTTTAAATAAAATTCAGCCTTCGGTCTATTACGAGAAGACCATTACAGAGAATCGGAATTCCGAAAACAGCGAATTTGTTGAAAAGGTTTCGAGAATCCAAGTGAAAAGAAGTGTTGAAAGTGTTATTGAACAGAGCATAGTTTTACGCGAAATGATCGAAAATAAAGAAATCGGTTTGATCGGAGCAATTTACGATATTGACACAGGATTGGTGGAATTTCTTGAAGAAACATTTATGTTCGGCAAGATAAAACATTTCTTTATGGGGATTGAAACGCAAGAAAGAACGGAAAAAACAAGTGCTAATTAAGCGAGTTAAAAAGTGAAAGAAGAAATAAAAAAAGAACTTTCGCGGTTGGAAGACGAACACGACATAAAAATTCTCTATGCCGTGGAGAGCGGAAGCCGTGCGTGGGGATTTGCTTCGACGGACAGCGATTGGGATGTTCGCTACATATATATT
Source organism: Pyrinomonadaceae bacterium (assembly GCA_041746235.1). Taxonomy (GTDB): domain Bacteria; phylum Acidobacteriota; class Blastocatellia; order Pyrinomonadales; family Pyrinomonadaceae; genus Aridibacter. The sequence continues at coordinate 4,477 of JBGTHN010000718.1, forward strand.
CACAAACTCGATTGGTATTTGAGAATTGACGAGAACAAAAAAGATACACGCGAAAAGATTTTGCCGAACGACTTGGATTTATCAGGTTGGGAATTGAAAAAGACTTTGCGACTTTTTCGCAAATTGAATCCGCCTCTACTCGAATTGTTGCGGAGTCCGATTATTTACAAGGAAGAATTTTCAATTATCGAGCAAATGCGGAACTTAGGAGAAAAGTTTTTCAATCCAAAATCTTGTATGTATCATTACTTGAGTATGGCAAAGGGGAATTTCAAAGAGTTTTTGCAAAGAGATTTGGTTAAAACGAAAAAGTATTTTTACGTTCTACGTCCGATCTTAGCGTGTGATTGGATAAAAGAATCAAACACTTTTCCGCCGATAGAATTTCGAGATCTGCTTGATTCGCAAATAAAAGACGAAAAGTTAAAAGCCGAGATCGAAGAATTATTAAAACGAAAAATGGCTGGCGATGAATTAAAACAACAGCCGAAAAATAAGATTTTAAATGAGTTTTTAGAAGAGAAGATAAATTTTTATGAGAAGTTTGCAAGCGAGATAAAGGTGAATGAAAAACCGCCGACTAAATTGCTTGACGAGTTATTTAAGGAAACATTGTTCGAGGTTTGGAAATAGAAAGTTATGAAAAATGGAGTTTGTCCGAAATGCAATTCGGAAGAAGTTTATATTGATAGCAGCAACAGACACGGAATTGGAAAACCGATTCAAGGTTTTTCGGCTCAGACACATTATTATTGCTGCACAGATTGTGGATATGTGGAAATTTACGCACAAACAGGACACGATCTATCAAAGGCGAAAGAGAAATTTATAAAGGTGAAAAAATAAAAAATGTTATTAGAAGTTAAAGATTTATATGTTGCCGTCGAAGGCACGAATATTTTGAAGGGTTTGAACTTGCAGATAAACAAAGGCGAAGTTCACGCGATCATGGGACCGAATGGTTCGGGGAAATCTACGCTGGCGAAAGTGCTTGCGGGACATCCGAGTTATGAAGTTACGAAAGGCGAGATCATTTATGACGGCAAGAATTTGCTCGAAATGGATCCTGACGAACGTGCGAGAGAAGGCGTTTTTATGGCGTTTCAATATCCGGTCGAAGTTCCGGGCGTGTCGAATTCGCAGTTTTTGCGTCTTGCCTACAACGAAAAAATGAAGCACAACGGCGGCGAAGAACTTGATCCGCTTGAATTTAATGATCTATTAAAAGAGAAAGCAAAAATCGTTGAAATGGATTCAAAATTCTTTAAGCGTTCGGTCAACGTAGGTTTTTCAGGCGGCGAGAAAAAACGCAACGAGATTCTGCAAATGGCGGTTCTTGATCCGAAATTAGCGTTGCTTGATGAAACCGATTCGGGCTTGGATATTGACGCTTTGCGTGTTGTTGCAAATGGAGTTAATCAACTCAAATCAGAACAAAACGGAATCATTCTCGTAACACACTATCAGCGACTGCTTGATTACATCGTGCCTGATTTCGTCCACGTTTTAGCCGGCGGTAAGATCGTCAAAGAAGGCGGCAAAGAATTGGCGTTGGAACTTGAAGAAAAAGGTTATGATTGGGTAAAAGCGGCGGGGAATTAAAAGAGTTTTTGCCCGCGAAATACGCGAAAGAATGCGAAAAAAAGATTTATGAATCAAACATATACGGCGATAATAAAGCAAGACGGAGATTGGTGGATCGGTTGGATCGAAGAAATTTCGGGTGTGAATTGTCAGGAAAAAACACGCGAAGAATTGATCGAATCTTTAAAAATAACTTTGCAGGAAGCACTGGAATTTAATCGTGAAGATGCTTTGTCGGCAGCAGGTTCGGATTATCAAGAATTAGCAATTGCGATATGAAACGCCGAAAGTTTCTCCGTCATTTGAATAAACACGGTTGCGAACTTTTGCGGGAAGGCGGAAGTCATTCATGGTGGCACAATGTTGGATTAAATAGACGTTCAGCTGTTCCAAGACACAATGAAATCAGCGATATTTTGGTAAATAAAATTTGTAAGGATTTAGGAATACCAAAAGCAAAATAATAAATATGCAAGTAGGAAAAGAAACAATTTATAAAGCAGATTTTCAAAAGAGTATTGAAAATTCAGATCAGCCCGAATGGTTGAAAACTTTGCGTCAAACAGCATTCAATCATTTTACGGAAAACGGATTTCCGACGACTAAAAATGAGGAATGGAAATATACTTCAGTGAGCAGTGAGCAGTTAGCAGTTAGCAGAAGCGAGCAGTTAGCAATTAACAGTGAGAAAATAACTGCACTTCTGGCTAAGATCGAAATCGGCAATCGTGTGGTTTTTGTTGATGGAATTTTCAATAGCGAATTAACGACTTTAGAAGATTTGCCCGAAGGTGTGAAAATTCAAAGTTTTGCAGATTCGTTTGAAGATGAAAAATTTAAGGCGAATTTATCGAAATTTGTTGAATATGATTTCAACGGTTTTACGGCTTTGAATACGGCTTTTGTAAATGAAGGTGTTTTTATTCATGTTCCGAAAAATACGAAGATCGAAACGCCTGTTCATATTGTGTTTATCAGTGAAAATGATACGGCGAATTTTACGAGAGTTTTATTTGTCGGCGAAGTTGGAAGTGAAGCGGAAATTATTGAGCATTATTCACGGACGGCTGAAGCGAAATATTTTACAAACGCAGTTGTTGAGATAAGTTTGAAGGACAATGCAAAACTTGTTCACACGAGAGTTCAACGCGAATCGCATTCGGCTTTTCACTTTGTAAATACTCACGCAACTTTGAATCGTGCGAGCGTTTACGACAATACAAATATTACTTTAGGTGCTAAACTTTCACGCCACGATATTAATTTGCATTTTAATGCGGAAGGTGGCGAATGTTGGGTTGACGGGCTTTATTTGGTCGAAGACGGACAGCATACGGATACGCATTCGCGGATTGACCACAAGATGAAAAATTGTGTTTCGCATCAGAATTACAAAGGAATTCTCGACGGAAAATCGCGTGCTGTTTTTAACGGAAAAGTTTTTGTTCACGAAAACGCTTCCGGCACAGATGCGAATCAATCAAACAAAAATCTGTTGCTGTCGAATGATGCAAGAGTTGACACAAAACCGCAACTCGAAATTTTCAATGACGACGTAAAATGTGCTCACGGTGCAACAGTCGGGCAACTCGAAGAAGAAGAGTTGTTTTATTTATTGAGTCGCGGTTTGAACGAAGATTTGGCAAGAAACCTTTTAACTTATGGTTTCGCCGAAGAAATTATAAACAAAATTAAAATAGAATCTATTAAAAAACCATTGGATGAAGCGGTTTTGAACCGTTTACATGCAAGGTTGGAGGCATAAAATTATGAGACAAAGAGTAAATTTAATAATCGAAGAAGAAATATTGGTAAAAATTGACGAGATCGCACAAGAAAAAAACAAACGTGCCGCTGTCATCGAAAAGGCTTTATTGCAGTTTATAGCTCGTGAAGAGAAAAAGATGGCTAAAAAACAGAAAGAAGCAGAGATTGCTGAAGAAGTTGTTTAAGTTGAGAAGTTGAAAAAACTTAATCACAGAGGCACAGAGAACACAGAGTATTTGATACAAATCAATGACAAAAGTTATTCGGAAAGCCATTTGATTTAAAATGAGTTTGAATAGTTCACTGTGCCTTTGTGGTGGGAAAAAATATGAAAGCAGTAAAAGAAATGAAAGAATTTGACGTTAATAAAATTCGCAAAGATTTTCCCGTTTTGTCATCAACAGTAAATGGGAAACCGCTTGTTTATATGGACAATACGGCATCTTCGCAAGTGCCGAATTTGGTGATCGAGCGTGGTGCAGAATATCTAAAACACGAACATTCAAATGTTCATCGAGGCGTGCATTATTTGTCGCAAAAGGCGACGACCGAATATGAAGCGGCACGCGAGAAGGTTCGCAGGTTTATTAATGCGAAGGAAGCGGCGGAATGTATTTTTGTTCGTGGAACGACGGAAGGCATAAATTTGGTTGCGTCGGGTTTTGGTCGCAAATTTATCAATGAAGGCGATGAAATAATCATTTCGCAAATGGAGCATCATTCAAACATTGTCCCGTGGCAGATGATCGCCGAAGAGCGTGGTGCAAAAATTCGTGTGATTCCGATGACTGAAACGGGCGAATTGATTATTGATGAATACGAAAATCTCCTTAACGAACGCACAAAAATTGTTGCTATTCCGCACGTTTCAAATTCTATCGGGACAATAAATCCTGTCAAAGAAATGATTGAAACGGCTCATAAATTCGGCGTTCCTGTTCTTATTGATGGAGCTCAAGCCGCTCCGCATATGCGGATTGATGTGCAGGATTTGGACGCAGATTTTTACGCTTTTTCGGGACACAAAATGTTTGCTCCGACGGGAAGCGGTGTGCTTTACGGCAAACGCGAATATTTGGAAAAAATGAATCCGTATCAAGGCGGCGGTTCGATGATTCGCACCGTTACGTTTGAGAAAACGACTTACGCTCCGATTCCCGAAAAATTTGAAGCGGGAACTCCGGCAATCGCTCCAAGCATCGGACTCGGTGCGGCGATTGATTATTTGAATTCGATTGATCTTGATGCCGCATTTGCACACGAACATGAATTGACGAATTACGCTTTGGAAAGATTGGCATCACTCGACGGCGTGAAAATTATTGGAACAGCAACCGAAAGAGCTTCGGTTATTTCATTCACAATCGAAGACGTTCACCCACACGACATTGGCACAATCCTCGATCAAGAAGGAATCGCCGTTCGTGCAGGGCATCATTGTGCTCAACCTGTGATGGAATTTTATCAAGTTCCTGCCACGGCTCGTGCAAGTTTTGCTTTTTATAATACGAAAGAGGAAGTTGATATTTTGTGCGATTCGATTCAGAAAGTGATTGATGTTTTTGCGTAAATTTCGTATGAATTTATTAAAAAATTATTTTTTCTAGGTTTAAGGATACTTTCTGGCAGAAAAGTATCCTTATTTTTTGCCAAAGATACCAAAGTATCTTTAGAATGTATGATGAAATACATCAGAGGATAACAATTATGAAAAATAGAAACTCATTACAAAAAATAATGTTTTTGAAGTTAGTCATTTTTGTAATATGTCTTTCATCAATTCATGCTTTTGCACAACAAACAGCTAATAAGAAACTTACCGCACGAGAAATCGCTCAACAAACGCTTCCGTCAACAGTTTCGATTGTCATGGTAAATGACAAAACCGATGAAATAAAATCGGGAAGTGGTTTTTTTGTTGCGGAAGATATTGTCGTAACAAATTATCACGTCATTGAAAATGCCAATAAAGGCGTAGCTAAAATTGTTGGTGAAGATAAATTTTATGAGATTTTAGGAACTGTCGGAATAGATGAAAAGAACGATTTAGCATTGCTCAAATTAAAAGGTGTCAAAGGAAAACCACTTAAATTAAATACCGATAATTCAACAGGAATCGGAGATGAAATTTATGCTGTTGGAAATCCCCAAGGTTTAGAAGGGACATTTTCACAAGGAATTGTCAGTAGTATTAGAAAAACAGATAAACTAAATTTAATACAAATAACAGCTTCCATATCTCAAGGAAGTAGTGGCGGACCAGTATTAAACGATAAAGGTGAAGTAGTTGGTATTGCTGTTGGAGCTATCGAAAGTGGACAATCTCTAAATTTTGCTATTCCTGTCTTATTTTTGCGTTCGCTTGTTTTAGATCAAAAAATGGTTTTTAAGTTAAATCTCAGTTTAGAGGAAAATGAAAAGTGGTTCAATAGCAAAAATTACTTGTCATTCTATAAAAATGAATTGGATGAGGTTAACAAATGGGATGAGCTAAAACATTCGTTTAATCTTTCAAATTGCCTTCTTCGAACTACAGTAATTGGAAAAAATAATGGAATAATTTCTTATACTAGCGAAAGTGAGGGAGATTTACATTTTGCTAAAAAGGCTTATGTTATTGACTGGGAGAAATCGCACAGTCTAATTACTGTATATTTTAGTAAGCAAATAAAAAGGGTCAATAAGTACTACAACGAATATGGCGTATTAACAAAAAGTGAAAGACTTGATACTTCGGACGAAACAATTCTTATAAAAGATGTTAATTTAATTCCAGTTCAAATGACAAATTCTTTAAACTTTCAAATTGAACAATGTAATAAAAAGAAAGTTAATAA
>JBGTHN010000719.1:0-6642 GCA_041746235.1 Pyrinomonadaceae bacterium
TGCCGACGCTTGCCGCCAAATGCAGACATCGCGTTTGATCCGGGCATTCGTTTCGCATCACGCAACTCTCGCAAATATCGCCTTTATCAACCAGCCAAATCCGCACCAATGCCATAGATTCAACATTCAAAACCTGCGAAACAATCGTCTGCAAAGTTTCTTTCAACGGACTTTTCCGCAGAATCAAGCTGTTTATCGAATCAAACGAGATTTCATTTGCCATAGATCAAAGCATAACGACATTTCGTTGTAACTACAACTACATCTCGTTGTTCAACGAAATATAGTTTACTGCAAATACCATCGTGAAACTATTAAGCTATTTACTATCAAGAGTTTAGCAAATTCTTTAAGTTTGGCACGCTAACTGCTTTATAGAGAGCAAGCAATCAAAGAAGTTGCGAAATTAAATAAAAAATAATTAGGGAGACAAAATAAAATGCAAAGAATTACAGCAATTAAACACGAAGAATCAACGGGAAAAGCAAAGGAATTATTAGACGCGGTAAAAGGAAAATTCGGAATGGTGCCGAATATGACGGCAACGATGGCGAGTTCGCCGGTAGTTTTGGAAGCGTATCTCAACTTTAGCGGTGCGTTGGGCAAAGGTTTGAACTCGAAATTGAACGAGCAGATCGCTTTAGCCGTCGCGGAAATCAACGGTTGCGAATACTGTGCTTCGGCTCATACGGCAATCGCCGGAATGGTCGGACTCGACGGAACAGCAGTTCGTTCGGCACGTCAATCGAGTTCGAGCGATGCCAAAACCGACGCGGCTTTGAAATTTGCGAGAGCGTTGGTCATCAGTCGCGGCAAAGTTTCGGACAGCGACATCGAAGCGGTCAAAGAAGCCGGTTTTGGCGACAAGGAAATTGCGGAAATCGTCGCCAATGTCGCGTTGAATGTGTTCACGAACTATTTCAACGAAACCGCAAAAACGGTCGTGGACTTTCCGAAAGTCGAATTTCCAATTGCGAGCAAAGCAGCAAACGCTTAAAAAGATAAGTGAAAGATTCTGCCCGCAAATTACGTGAATAGACGCGAATAAAGAAAGTTTTATTCTTTAGAAAAAATTCGTGAAAATTAGCGTAATTCGCGGGTAATTCTTCAAACTTTGAGGTAGCAAAATGTCGCATAAATTTTTCGATTTAACATTTACAGAAAGCGTCAAAGCCGAGCAGGAGAAATACGGTTCGCGGCGAAGTTATTCGCGGTATGAAGGCGGCGAAAGTGATTTTTATGGAATTACCGATGCCGAGGAAGATTTTATCAGCCAACGCGACGGATTTTATTTGGCAACTGTCAATAACGAAGGTCAGCCGTATATTCAATTTCGCGGCGGTGCGAAAGGATTTTTGAAAGTTCTGGACGACAAAACGCTCGGTTACGCCGATTTCAAAGGAAATTTGCAATATATCAGTGTCGGGAATTTAAACGAAAATAATCGAGCGGCTTTGTTTTTGATGGATTATGCGAATCAAAGACGTTTGAAAATTCTCGTAAATGTTGAGGTAAAAGACGCAAAAGACGTTCCAGAAATTATCGAAAAACTTGCGGTTGCCGATTACAAAGCCAAGATCGAACGGGCGATGATCTTGCACGTTGTAGCATTCGACTGGAATTGTCCGCAACATATTACGCAACGGTTCACGATGGAAGAAATCAGAGAAATGACGCGACCGATGAGCGAAAATATCGAAAAATTGGAAGCTGAAATTACAGAATTAAAGAAAGAAAAGGAGCGAAAATAATGAGCGATCAATCAACACCAAAACCAACAGACATCAAACCGCCATTTACTTTGGAAAAGGCTTTGGCAAAAGTTCAAGCCGCTGAAAACGCTTGGAATTCCCGCGATCCTGAACGCATCGCACTTTCTTATACCGAAGATTCAAAATGGCGAAATCGCACGGATTTCATCAAAGGATGTAAGGAAATCAAGGCGTTTCTCTATCGAAAATGGGAGAAAGAACTCGATTACAAATTGAAAAAAGAACTTTGGGGTTTTCGTGAAAATCGGATGGCGGTAAAGTTTGAATACGAATGGCACGATGCGGACGGAAACTGGTTTCGCAGCTATGGTAACGAGCTTTGGGAATTCGACGAAACCGGTTTGATGCAGAGACGTGAGGCTTCGATAAATGATGCACCGATCTTGGAATCGGAACGTCGAATTTTTTAGAAGATCGAAAAACTGAGTATCTGGAACTCTCGGTCTTGTGAGGCGTAAAATATTTTATGAAGAATACAAAAATATTGATGACAATTAGTGCTGTTTCAATGGCTCTTGTCGGTATTTTGTGCGAATTTTTCCCGCACGGAATCTTGCAATCTTTTAGTGTCGAATCGAGTGGAATCTTGCCATTGTTCGTTCAAATAATGGGTGCGATGTTCTTGGGTTTTGCGATGCTGAATTGGACTGCAAAAACTGTCCTGATCGGCGGAATATATGCTCGACCTTTGGCGATCGGGAATTTTTTCCATTTTTCGGTTGGGGCATTGGCTTTATTGAAATTCGCTTTTTCTGCTCCCAATTTGTTGGCTATTTGGATCGGTGCAATAATTTATTCGATCTTTGCGATTCTCTTCGGGTATGTGTTGTTCACTAATCCGCCGAGTTTAAAAGGATGAGATCACACGACAATGAAAAAAATATTAGCAATTTGCGGAAGCACAAAAGCGAATTCGACCAATGAATTGATTCTAAAATTCATTGCAAAACGTTTCGGCGAGAGTTTCGATTTTGAGATTTACACAAAAATCGCCGAACTTCCGCATTTCAACCCTGATTTGGATAACGATGATTCGCCACCAAGTGTGGTCGAATTTCGCAAACTTATTTCACAAGCTGACGGCGTTCTCATTTCAACGCCCGAATATGTTTTCAGTCTGCCCGGAAGTTTGAAAAATGCCTTGGAATGGACAGTCTCCACAACCATTTTTTCCGATAAACCTGCGGCTTTCATCATCGCCGGAACTTCAGGCGAAAAAGCGTTTGAATCACTTGATTTGATTCTGAAAACGATCGGAGCAAATGTTACGGAAAACTCGAAAATTATTATCAAAGCCGCAAAATCAAAGTTAGACGAAAACGGTAAAATCAGCGATAAAACAACGCTCGCAGAAATTAGAAACTTGATCGAATCATTGATGCAAACTGCAAATTAATTGTTCATTTGTTTTTGTTGATAACCTCAACGAAAGCCTTTGAGACTTCACAGAATCTGAGTTAGAAGTCAGAAATAACAGGCTTTAGCTGGAACAAATAATTAAAATAAAAAACTTTTATTTTTTATGTTTTTGAATTAAAATGCTTTGATTATGACTTTAATACCGACAGAATCAGTGGGAAGTATTCCCCGCCCGCGTAAATTACAGGAAGCAATGGTTGCTTTTTCTAATGGAGATCTATCCGCAGAAAAGTTGGACGAACATTTTGACGAAGCGGTTAAAGAGACGATTCAGCGTCTTGAAACGACGGGTTCGCCAATCTTAACTGATGGCGAACAAACGAAGACGAGTTTTGTAACTTATCCGCTTGATGGCTTGGATAATTTGGCATCGGACGGAGTCGTTATTCCATTTGAAGACGGACACACACGGCAATTGCCTAAGATAACGAAAGGTCCCTTTAAGTATTCCGCTTACGCAGGTGATTATTTGCCGAGAGCCAAAAAATTTGCGACACGTCCTTTAAAACAAGCGGTTATCTCAGTTTCGGCAATGAGTTTGTTATATCCTGCGGAAGGCTTGCCGGATTATACGCAGGAAGAATTTATAAATGACCTGATCAAACATTCGGTTGCGGATATTCGAAGTTGTTTTGATAACGGTGCCGAGAATGTGCAAATTGATTTTACGGAAGCCCGTTTAGCTATAAAATTAGATCCTTCAAAAGGTTTGCTGCAACAATTTATTGACTTAAATAATAATGTCCTGTCGCATTTTTCCGAAGATGAACGTGGGCGTATCGGTTTTCACACATGCCCCGGCGGCGATCATGACAGCACGCATAGTGCCGATGTCGATTATGCCGAACTGATTCCTTTATTTTTATCTTTGAATTCGGGAAATTTCTATATGCAGATGGCGAGCGAAGAAAACCCCGAAAAATCTCTGAAAATAATCGGCGAAAACATACGCCCTAATCAGAGAGTCTATGTTGGTGTCATTGATGTTATCAATGAAAATATCGAAACGCCCGAATTGGTTTGCGAACGCATTTTAATGGCGGCGGAATATATTCCTGTGAAACAATTAGGAACAACCGATGATTGCGGATTTTCGCCTTTTAGTGATGATGTTGCGACGAGTCGCGATACGGCTTTTGCAAAAATATCAGCCCGTGTAGAAGGAACTAAAATGGCTTCTGAAAAACTTGGAAAATAGAATGATCTATTTTCCAAGTTTCAAAATCTTCAAAGCTCCTTGAGTTACCAATGCAAAAACGATCGTTCCGATGATCAGATCGGGTTTGTTGGAATTTAAGAAATACACACAAATTCCCGCCACTATTACGCCGAAATTGACGATCACATCGTTTGAAGTGCAGATCATACTTGCTTTCATATGGGCTTCCTGACTTTTTGATCTTTGCAGAAGATAGAGGCTCAAAGCATTTGCGATTAGTGCGAAGATCGAAACGATTATCATTGTCGAAACGTCGGGCATTTCTTCATTTCTGATAAATCTGCGGACGACTTCAAAAAAACCTAATGTCGCAAGTATCAATTGAAAATAGCCGATGGTTTTGGCGATGCGTTTCTTTTTAACGACCGTTCCGCCGACAGCGAACAAACTGATTCCGTAAATAAAAGAATCCGCCAACATATCCAAACTATCGGCAACAAGTCCCATCGAACTTGAGATCAATCCGGTTGTCAGTTCGATTATAAAAAATGCAAAATTTATCGCCAGAACCGACCACAGAAGTTTTCGCTGATTCGTTTGCTCCGCAAAATCAACTTGATCGGTTTCTTCGGTTTCAATTCGTTTTCCGCCTAAATTCAAATCGAGAATAGAACTTTCGATCTCGCTCAAATTCCCTGTATGAAAAACTGTCAATTTCCGATTCGCAATATCAAAATCAAGATTTTTTATCTCTGAAATATCATCAAGATTTAACCTGATCAGATTTTCCTCCGACGGGCAATCCATTTTCGAGATCGTAAATATAGTTTTTTGCATATTTATGAGATTGCAGAAAGATATATCTTAGTTCGCATAACTCGACAACTCTTTAATTTTGTCTAAAAACGCTCCCATTTTTCATTACAAACCCAACATTTTTAACAGTCTCGATCTTCTCCAGCGGATTATCATTAACGGCAATTATATCGGCTTTGAACCCAACTTTTATTGCTCCACGCTCTTTTTCAACGCCTAATAATTTTGCAGCGTTTGTTGTTAATGCTTTTAGAATTATGTTTGCAGGAATCTCAGCTTTTTTCCAGTTATCAACCGTTTCGATCGAGAGTTTTCCGCGTGGATGTTCTTTTGTGCTGAAAATTATGTCCGGTCCCCAAACTAACGAAACGTCATTTTTAACTGCAAGTTGAACGACCTTAGCAAACCAAATTTTATCGACTCTTTCGTTACTTCCGGGTTCGCCGTTCATAACTGCATCTGTTTCCGTAAAAGGAATCGGCACGATGGCGACGTTGTTTTTCTTGGCAATTTTCAAAATCTCATCAGTGATTTTGACGGCGTGTTCTATCGAATCAACTCCGGCTTCGGCGGCATTTCTTGCTCCTTGCTCTGTCCAAGCGTGAGCGGCAAGTTTTACGCCTGCAAGATGTGCTTCGTTAACTGCAAATTTTATGTCTTCGACCGAATAAATATAATCTTGGTCATCAACAACGAGTTTAATTACCTTTGCTCCAAAATGGATATTTTGGCGAATTGCTTTTTTTATTTCATCGTGTGTATCGGCAAACAAATATTCGGGTTCAGCCAGATTTTGCTTGTCGGGTTGGAGTTGAAACTGTCCGCCAAAAGGTGCAATGATGCGTCCTGCGTTGATAATTGTTGGTCCGGGAACAAGTTCTTGTTCGATTGCTCGACGCAGATCCGTGTCAGCATAATTTGCACCATTTCCAATATCTCGAACGGTCGTAAAACCATATTCCAACATCGAACGTGCGTTTGCGACACCTTGAATCGCACGAAAACCTGTTGAATCCAGAAGCGATGTAATGTAATAACTTCCCGCATCCCGTTTGTGCTGCATATTCATACACAGATGCGTGTGTGCGTCGAACATTCCGGGCAAAATCACTTTGTCGGATAGATCAATTATTTTTGCATCTTTTGGAATCGCAAGATTTGCTCCGATGGCTTTGATATTTTGCCCTTCGACCAAAATTATTTGATTTGTCTCAACTTTTCCCGTCTCGGGATGAACGATCTTACCTGCCCGAATTGCCGTGACTTGTGCATTTGATGCAACTACTGCAATCAGCAAAAGTAAAACTGCGAAAAATGCTTTTCGATTTATTTTGATAATTTTATTCATAATTAATCTTCTGTTTTCCTTTCTTTACTTTCCGTATTTTCCGCGTCAGGCAATTGCCCCAACTTGCCCAAAAGCGGTGTCATTGTTAAACCTTGTGCAAATACAAGAATGCGACAACACCGAATGTT
>JBGTHN010000720.1:0-3985 GCA_041746235.1 Pyrinomonadaceae bacterium
AATTTCTGATTCGTATATTTTATGGCGTTTTTATCTCTTGAAACTAATGTTATTGCAATAAGTTGTATGCCGAGGCTGTTTAATTTTCCCCAATATGTATCCATTTCTTGAAAAACATCGCCAACAATTTTTTCCGATATATAAACTCTCTTCGGATCAATATCTGTTAATTCTTTAATTTTCAAAGCGATTTCCATTGTTGATTCTTCATCAAATGGTTTCAAAAACACAGCCAGTGCTTCTTTCGTTTTAATTCCCCGACAATATATTGCTGTTTCTCGTATGCCGAGTTTCCAAATAAATTTTTCCATTTGAACGACTGACAATTCATCCAGTTCATTCGGAATATATATATCTTCAAAAGCAATAAAATTAGAAAGGAATTTTTTACGGACAACCTCGGAAATTTCATCCGTTGGTAATTTATTTTTATTTTTTGACGTATCCTTTTCAACAATATCCGGCAGAGTTTTTGAGATTTCCTGCACTTTTTCTTGTGGCAAATTTTCGCAAATTATTGATTGGATCAAGGCTGGCTCATTTTCTAAAATTTCAGAAATATGCTCGAAATGTATATTTTCATCGAGTCGAATCGGTTGACCGCGTTTTTTTAATTTCTCAAGCCAAAAGGTTTGCCATATTTCTTGTTTTTCCTTTGATAAATTAACAAATCTTTTGTGTCGCTCTTTTAGCAATTTTAATTCTTTCGATTTCAACGCCGAAAATGATTCCGATAATTGAGCAAACTGCAATTCATTTGATTCGCTCACTTTTTCAGATTGGAATATTTTTGCCAATGCAAGAAAAATATCCAGTTTTTCAGTTTTTGACATTGCTGGTTTCATAAAATTTTAATTTAATTTTGATCATTTTCATCGTCATCATCATCTTCCCAAACTGAATCATCATCATCCTTTTCGGTTAACAAAGCAGATTCATTTTCAATATCACCTTCTTCTATTAAATCTTCATTTTCTTCCACAATTTGCATTTTGGCGGAATCTGTTTGATCTTTGCCTTTACGTTTTCTCAGGAAAACCACGAAACCAACAAATAGTAGAATCGTTGTCAGACCAATTCCGCTAACATACAAAATACGACGAATATTTCGTCCTTTATCCAAATTTGGAAGCGGACGCAAAGGCTGTCGTGTCAGCGTAACCGTTACATTTTCAGGTGCTAATCCGGGAACTCCACCGGCTACCATTCTTCCGATTTGACTTACATTTATGTCGTATTTTTCGTTTTTATGTTTTACAAGAACTGATGCAGTTGATTTGTATGGATTAAGTGAAAGACTTCTGTCTTCGTGTGGGACAATCGTCACATCAACGCAGGTTGTTCCGGGAATTTTTCGTATTTGTGATTCAATGTTGATCTTCGTTCTTCGTAATTCTTGAGCCTTTTCAACTTCAATTGATGAAACTAACCCGCTGGCTTCAACTTTTGGCGGTAAGTTTTGTGGCAAACAATGATCGTCCATCAATTGAATTGCCGCTCCGTATTCTTCTTCTCCGCCATCAATCAAGATGTTATAAAGAATTTTTTCACCTTCACCGCCTTCACTTTTATAAGCTTTTATTCCGTGTTCTCTAAGAACATCCAGAATTTCATTTGCTTCGGTTTCCTCGGAAACTGTCTGAACTTTTCGTGATGAACAACCACCAAGCAAAATTACGATGCAAAGCAAAAGTAAGGTAATAAATATCTGTTTAAATAATCCTTTGTTCATAAGTGTTACAAAATCGGTGTGCAAATTCTATTTTTTATAATTCGCAAATTTAAGTTTCCATCGGTAAAGTCGAACCCGGTAATTCTTCAAATTGTTCATCAAAAGCATCAAAACTGCCTAAATGTGATGCAATTTGCATTGTGATTCTGCCGATTGGTTGGACATTTAATTCAGGTGTTAATTCTTGATATGAAAGCACCGGAAGATTCGGAAACTCAATTTCAACCATCTTTCTGACAAACCTTCTCAAATCCATATCCGTAACAATAACTGGTTCTTGAGCAGTCGGCGGTAGATTTGATATTTCGCGTCGAACTGCATCCAAAATATCGTTTGCGATAGTCGGATCAAGCGATAAAAATGCTCCGGTTGAAGTGCGGCGAATCGCACCGCGTATAACGTCTTCGATTTCCGGATCAAGTAAATGGACAAAAAGCGAATCCCGTCCACCCGTATATCGAAAAGAAATGTAACGCTTCAAAGTCGCCCGCACATGTTCCGTCAACATAACCGGATCTTTTTCAATTCGTCCCCATTCGCTCAAAGCATCAAGAATTGATTTTGTATCACGAATCGAAATTCCTTCCTGCACAAGTCTTTGCAGAACATCGGTAAATTGATGAACTGAGACAACATTCGGAATCACTTCTTCGACAAGTTTCGGCATTCCGCGTGCGATAAAATCGAGATAACCTTGGGCTTCCTGAATTCCCAAAAATTCGTGAGCATTATTTTTCATTACCCTCGAAAGATGCAAAATTATCACTTCCGCAGGTTCCCAAACCTTCAATCCGGCAGTTTCCGCGATATGCCTCTGCTCGGCAGGAATCCACGCTCCGGGACGCAGATCTGCTGGATTTAAAACATCTTCGCCGTAAATTCCAAAAACTTCTATATTTTCTGCCGAATCATTTACATAGACACAATCGGGACGAATTGTTCCATAGCCGACGGGAACTTCTTTGATCGCAATGTAATATTCATTTTCTCCGAGCGGTGCATCGCCTCCGATGTAACAATACGGAACCATTACACCAAGATCATAATAAAGTGAGGAACGAAGTTTTGGAATTTCCGCACGAAAAGCCGCACCTTGCCGAGTTTTTTTATCAATTACAGGATTAAGATTTTGGCTGACGACAATTGCCATCGGAACTGTAAAGCTCATTTCCAGTTCTTCATCACCGCTTCCTGTTGATAAAGAACCTGCCGTGCCTTGTAATTCGCCACTTTCTCGCAATTTATTTTCACGTCGTTTGAGCAAAAAGCCAAAGCCGATAGCGGTTAATCCAACCGGAATAAACAAAAAATTGAGCGGTGTAAGCAAAGTCATTATTCCACCGGTGATGAAAAACGGTTTTGGATTTGTAAAAATTTGATCGGCAATGTCCGAGCCGACGTTTGTAATGCTGTCGCTTGAAGAAACTCTTGTAACGACAATTCCGGCGGAAAGCGTAACAAGCAAGGATGAAATAATTGCCGCCAAACCATCACCGAAAGTTAAGATCGTATATTTATGAGCGGCTTCACCAAATGTCATACCTTTCATTATCACGCCCATTGCCAAACCGCCGATGATATTGACGATGGCGATAATGATCGTTGCTATCGAATCACCTTTCACAAACTTCATCGCACCATCCATTGCACCATGCAGTTGTGATTCCTTGCTCAATTCATTCCGCAATTGCAAAGCCTTTTGCTGATCTATCAACCCCGAACGCATATCTGCATCAATCGCCATCTGCTTTCCGGGCATTGCATCGAGTGTAAAACGTGCGGCGACTTCGGCAACTCTTTCCGATCCTTTTCCGACAACCAAAAATTGCACGACGAGAATTATGATAAACATCACCGCTCCCGTAATGATATTTCCTTGTGCCGTAACTTCGCCCAGAGCCTTTACAACTGCTCCGGCATCTCCGTTCGTCAAAATATTTCTTGTAATTGAAACACTTATCGTTAAACGAAAGATCGTTGAAAGTAATAAAATTGTAGGATATGAAGTAAGTTGAACAGGCGAATTAATAAATAAAGCCGTTACCAGAATCATTATGGAAAAGGCTAAATTAACCAAAACCAAAACGGACATCATCCACGGATAGAGTGGAATAAATAAAGTTCCGACAATCAACAACAAACAAACAGGCAATAACAAATCTTTATAATTTGCAAAAACAGCATTTAAATTGCCTTTGCCTATTTGGTCAAAAATAGAATCGCCTTTTTGCGGGATTTCGTTTGAATGCATTA
>JBGTHN010000721.1:0-3157 GCA_041746235.1 Pyrinomonadaceae bacterium
GATTTATCGCTTCATAATCTTCGACAGGATCGCGTCCCGAAATTGATGAAACATCAACCAGATGAAGCAGCAATTTTGTGCGTTCAACGTGCCGCAAAAATCTGTCGCCGAGTCCTGCACCGTCTGAAGCTCCTTTGATCAAACCGGGAATATCTGCCATTACAAAAGTCTTAAACTCGCTGACGCTGACAACGCCCAAATTCGGTTCAAGCGTCGTAAACGGATAATCGGCAATTTTCGGTTTTGCGGCGGAAACAACGCTTATCAAAGTGGATTTTCCGGCGTTTGGAAATCCCAAAAGACCAACGTCGGCGATAAGTTTTAATTCGAGTTGAAATTCGTGATATTCGCCTTCGCTTCCGTCCTGATGATAACGCGGGGCTTGATTGGTTGAACTCTTAAAATGCACATTTCCGAATCCGCCGCGTCCACCTTCTGCCGCAAGAAATCTTTGTCCGTGATCGGTGAAATCTATTATCATCTGATTTGTTTCTGCGTCAAAAACTTCTGTGCCGATCGGAACTTTGATAGTTATATCTTCACCGTCTTTGCCGTATTTCATCGAACCTTCGCCGTGTCGCCCGCGTTCGGCTTTGTGTTCGGGATTGTAGCGAAGATGAAGAAGCGTGTTGATATTTTCGTCTGCTTCAAGCCAGACATCGCCGCCTTTTCCACCGTCGCCGCCCGAAGGTCCGCCTTTAGCGACGAATTTTTCACGCCGAAATGCCGTCACACCGTTTCCGCCGTGACCGGCTGTAATTCGAATTTTTACACGATCTATAAACATAAGGTTTAATTGTAGAGATTTATCTCCTTACACACAAAAAGGAAAATACTGTTTCAACCGAAGTTAAAACAGTATTTTCCGTGTATTACCGAATACCGAAGTATTCAAATAATGTTGGTAAATGAGCCATGTACACGAACCATCTACCGAATTTTGTATTCCGAAGTTAAATTCTGCGGAGAATTTGTTTCCGGTCAACTAAATTTGAAAATTTATTATGTCTTGCAACATAAAAGTCTTTCAAAAATTGTCAATAGGTTTTTTTTCAGGTGGCTTTCCTCCACCTCCGGTTACGTTTCCGGCAACGAGGTTTATTACCGAAGTAATAAACGACTAGCATCTTTCGACTGATCATTTTCAAAAGATGTTGTTTGTTTTTATCCAAACAACTCGGAAGGTATTTCAACCTTCTTCAGCAAGCCTTTCGGCTTCGATTTAGAGCGTAATGACAATTACTTTTCCGCTTTCATTGCCCTCAAACAATGCGTCACCGCCTTTGTTTGCCTATCTCTCAATCGGTCAAAAACCCGTAAGTAAATTTGACTATGCCAACATATTACACCCGTTTTTATTGATGTCAAGTAGAAAATACTTTAACTATTGCTTATTTTGGGACAGGAAATTCAAGCGTTCTGTGCATAGTTTTCCGACTTGCCTGTGGAAAAGTCTGTGGAAAACTCTTGAAATGGAGTGAATCAAATGATTTAAAAATATTACAAAAATCACAAAATAGAGAATTTGCCTGTGGAAAACTCAAAAAAGAAAAATAAAAAAAAATTTATTTTCGGATGAAATATGGGTAATTTGCTAAAAAAATATTACAGTTTTCAACAAAAAAGACTGCCTGAATGAAGAAACAGTCTTTTCAAAAGTTATGGCTAGCATAATGCTTATTCCATTATCATTGATTGATTGCAGTAAAATTAAGGTCGGTTAGCGAATCAAAAAAGTTTATAATTTGAGTGTTAAATTGATATTCTCTTGAATAAATATCAAAGATAAGCACCTGTCCAACTTCTATTTCCGTGAACTTGTAATAACCGAACGAATTTGTCCTTGCTGTTATGACCACGCCGTATTGATTCGTTACTTGAACGATTGCATTTGCTATGCCTTGTCCGTTTGCTGAAAAAACTCTGCCGGAAATAGTTGCGGCGGCAGCGGTTGGATTGAGTGCTTCAAAAGCACCTATATCAGGTAATACGGAACCGTTCATATCACCATCAACCGGACGGGAATTACCGCGTTGGTCAGCCGTTGGGAAATTGCCGGGATTGCCTGCATCAATTGACGGAGAACCCAATAAAAGACTGTGCGTTCGCGTTGAACCGCCATTGTCTGCCAGAATTTGAAGTTGGGCATTTTGATTGAGAACATTGCCCGTCGTATCACCTTGAATAATTGTCCCGCTCGTGTTGCCGATCAGATTGTAGCCGAGCGAATTCAAAGTATCGCGGAAATCCGATGCCGTCGGGGCATTATTGCTTGCGACAATGGTGTTGCCGAGACTGATCGTTTGAGTTGTAAAGTTGGCGATGCCGCCGCCGATGCCGGTATTTGTGCCGTCACCGTTGGCTGTATTATTGGCAATTGTTGAACTCAGGATCGTTACTGCTCCGTTCGTAAATATGCCGCCGCCGTTTCCGTTAGCGATGTTGCCGGAGATAGTTGAATTTTCTATGTTCAACACACTCGTCCCGCCGCCATTGGCGATGCCGCCGCCTTGAACCGATGCCATATTGCCGGAGATGGTCGAACTATTGATGGTCATCGTCCCAGCATCATTAAACAATGCACCGCCGATCGCTGTTGCAGAATTGTTCGTAAATGCACATCTGTTAATAGTCAGGTTTGAATTGAAACCGATTGCTCCACCACCGTTGTCGGCACTTCCGCCTGTAACGGTCAGATCATTAAGAGTTACATTCGGAACAGTATCGAAGGCAAAAACACGGGTTGCGTTATTGCCGGAAATGGTCAAAAGATTCGCTCCCGGACCATTGATGGTCAAGGCTCCGTTGTTACCGACGAGCAGTTGACCGTTGGTTAAAGTAATCGTTTGCGGAGCTAAAGAAGCATTTTGGGAAATTGAAAAAACACCCGCATCGAAATTGATCGTATCGTCCGGACTATTTGCATTTATGCGGGCAATCGCTCCACGCAAGGAGCAATCATTAGCCGCCGCCGTGCAAGCAGACAAGTTGCCGTCGTCGCTCGTGTTGTCAACGAATAGATTCAGCGGCAAAAGTGCCATAACCGTATGCGGTTCACCTGCTGAAACACTGCCGTTAAAACTCGTATCTCCGCCGTAAGTTGCTGTCAGAGTGCGGTTTCCGACAGTATTCAGCGTCAAACTGCACTGACCATCTG
>JBGTHN010000722.1:0-6539 GCA_041746235.1 Pyrinomonadaceae bacterium
AGTTCTGTGATAAATTGTTCTTGAGTCACGGTTATTTAAGTTTCCTTGGTAAATGGTTTCGTCACCTACACTTTAGAAACTTTTCCGTGACTTTTTCAACTAGCACCAATGGTTAATTATGATTACAAATACAATCGGGGAAATAATCACCTTGCAAAGATGTTTGTAGAATATGTTATCGTTAACAGATTTAATCATAAAAATTTTACACTTTAAATTAGTGTTTCAGACAATACTTATCTTTTTCTCAATCCGGTTGATTCACGAACAATTAGTTCGCAATTCAAAATTCTTTCTCGACGTGATCTCTTTTCTTTTCCTTCAATTCTCTCAAGCAACATTTCAGCAGCAAGTTGTCCTTCAAGTCGCATCTGTTGGCGAACTGTCGTCAAAGGAGGCGAAGTCCGCATAGCTAATGAAATGTCATCAAAACCGACAATTGCAATATCTTCAGGAATATTCAAACCCGCTTCTTTGATCGCACTCATCGCCCCGATCGCTGTAAAATCATTCCGTGCAAAAACTGCGGTCGGCGGATTCAGTAATGAAAGAAGTCGCTTCATACCTTCAAAACCGATCTCTTCCGTTGAATATCCGGGAACTTCCGAAACATCTTCGTCTCGCCCTGTAATAAGCCGTTCATCAATCTCAATATCGTGTTGCTTCAGAGCTTTCAAATAACCTTGCAATCTTTTCAAACTTGAACCGCCTTTTAAACTTGCTCCAATAAAACCGATTCTTTTATGTCCCAAATCTATCAAATGCTGTGTTGCTTCAAATCCGCCCTTCAAATTATCAGGCGATACAAAATCAACATATTCGTGCTGAAAATCACGTCCGATGACAACCACCGGAATATTACTTTCGACGATTCCTTTCAGATATTTATCGCCGCCTTCATTTGAACGCGTCGCCACAATTATTCCGTCAACGCTGTGATTTGCAAGCGACTCAAATGCAACAATATCTTCTTTCGCACTGTGTTCGCTGATACAAATGAACAAATTAAAGCCTTTGTTTATCAAAGTTTCACGAACAGCTCTCGCCAATTCGGTTGAATACGGATTTGAAATATCACCCAACACAAGCCCGACAGTTTCAGTAAATTGCCGTTTCAAATTTCTCGCAAAACCGTTTCGACGATAATTCATTTCCTTTACTGCTTGCAAAACTTTCTCTCTCGTTTCATCGCTTACATAACCGCTTTCATTGATAACTCTGGAAACAGTCATCGGCGTAACACCAACGCTCTCGGCGATGTCGCTGAGCGTAGCATGTTTCTTTTTCGGCTTTTTAGTATCCATTTTTATATGTCTTTTATGAAATATGTTAACGATAACTTAACTTGTAACACAAATTCAATATTTAAAGCAAGTTTATTTTTAAAAAAGTTAAAATAATTCATTTCCTCAAATCTAGTATTTGACATTTTTTAGAATTAGAATTATTCTAAATCTAAGTTCAGATTATGAAACATACAAATGCAGATATCGAAAATTTAGGCTTAACGAAACAACGTGCAGTTGTTCTGCAGGTTATAAGTGAAACGGACGATCATTTGACGGCGAATGAGGTTTTTGAAAATGCAAAAGCACTTTTGCCGGGCATATCATTTGCAACCGTCTATAATTCCTTGCGTTTCTTAAAAGATGTGGGACACATCGGCGAAATCCAGTTTGGAAACGGTGCGAGCCGTTTTGATCGGATGACTTCAAGACACGATCATGCACTTTGTAATGAGTGTGGAAAATTGATTGATTTGGAATTAGAATTGCCCGCCGAATTGGTTGAAATGGCAGCGAAACTCTCTAAATATAAACCTGAATCTATCGAACTGACTTTGCGTGGATTATGCCCTAAATGTAATACAAAATAAATTTAAGGTTGATGAGTTTATTAGATATGCCAATCAAGAGTAGAAAAACACCATTGTTGAAAACAAAGAACTTACATGACTGCGGATTTTATTTTTACGCAAACGGCACTTGTAAGTTGTTGATTTTAAGCATCCAATTTCAACCCTTGATTCGCATTAGATATTAAAGGGAAATTATTATACAGAGTTTAAAGAAACTTCAGAATTTGCAGATTGAACAAAATCTTAGAAAAATAAGCAGTTAGCAGAAAGTTATCAGAGTTATAGATAGTTTTAGATAGTTGAAAACAAAGAGTTTAAAAATATCAAAATACCTGATTGCAATTTAATATCTGCTTAATTGGAACTATAGTGCAACGGCATAACAAAATTTGAAAATATACGTTAGAAATTTGCATGGATTTCTAACGTATATTTTTTTAATAACAACTTAGAATTATTCTAAATATAAATTAAAAGGAAACAAAATCAATGAACGAAAAGGAAACAAATACAAATTCAAGCGAATCATCAAATGGCAAAGCATGGGAAATTAATGAATCAGGAAAATGCCCGTTTTCAGGCACCGTTTTAAAACAGAGTGCAGGTGGAGGAACGAGAAATCGTGATTGGTGGTCAAATCAGTTGAGATTAAATATCCTCCGACAACATTCAAATCTCTCCAACCCGATGGGTGAAGATTTCAACTATGCAGAGGAGTTCAAAGCTCTCGATCTTAGTGAGGTAAAAAAGGACATTTTCGATTTAATGACCAACTCTCAAGATTGGTGGGCGGCTGATTACGGTCATTACGGTCCGTTTTTTATACGTATGGCTTGGCATAGTGCCGGAACTTATCGAGTTGCTGACGGTCGCGGCGGATCAGGTTCGGGGTCGCAACGTTTTGCACCACTTAATAGTTGGGCAGACAACGGAAATCTTGATAAAGCACGCCAAATTCTGTGGTCGGTAAAACAAAAATACGGAAGAAAACTTTCGTGGGCTGACTTGATGATCTTAGCAGGTAATTGTGCTTTAGAGTCAATGGGTTTCAAAACTGCCGGATTTGCAGGTGGTCGTGAAGATATTTGGGAACCGGAAGAAGATATTTATTGGGGTTCTGAAACGGAAATGCTTGGAGATGAAAGATATAGCGGAGAGAGAGATTTAGAAAATCCTCTTGCTGCGGTTCAAATGGGCTTGATCTATGTAAACCCCGAAGGTCCTAATGGAAATCCCGATCCGCTTAAATCTGCCGTGGATATTCGTGAAACTTTCGGTCGTATGGCAATGAACGACGAAGAAACTGTCGCATTGGTCGCCGGTGGACACACATTTGGTAAAGCTCACGGTGCCGGCGATGCATTAAAACACGTTGGTAAAGAACCTGCCGGAGCGACGATCGCTGAACAAGGTTTGGGATGGAAAAACTCTTTCGAAAGCGGTAGCGGAGATCATACGATCACCAGTGGAATAGAAGGTGCGTGGACTCCAAATCCAACCCGTTGGGATAATGAGTATTTTGAAGTCCTATTCGGTTACGAATGGGAGCTAACAAAAAGCCCAGCCGGAGCTCATCAATGGACACCAACCGAAGCTTCGAACGCAAAAACTGCACCGATGGCTCACGATCCATCTAAGAGACAAGCTCTTATGATGACAACTGCCGATATGGCACTCAAGTTGGATCCAACTTATGAGAAAATTTCCAGACATTTTTACGAAAATCCTGATGAATTTGCAGAGGCTTTTGCTAAGGCTTGGTTCAAACTAACTCATCGGGATATGGGACCGACTTCCCTCTATCTTGGTTCAGAAGTTCCCGATGAAGAATTTCTTTGGCAAGACCCGATTCCTGAAGTTACACACGAATTGATCAATGATACCGACATAGCTAACCTAAAAAACAAGATACTCGAATCAGGATTGACTGTTTCACAACTCGTATCAACCGCTTGGGCATCTGCATCAACATTCCGTGGTTCTGACAAACGTGGCGGTGCAAATGGCGGACGAATTCGCCTTGCTCCACAAAAAGATTGGAAAGTGAACAATCCGCAACAATTGGCGACAGTATTGGAAACTCTTGAAAATATCCAAAAAGAATTTAACGATTCACAATCCGGCGATAAGAAAGTTTCAATTGCCGATTTAATCGTTCTTGGCGGATGTGCAGGTATTGAAAAAGCTGCAAAAGATGCGGGACACGATGTTACAGTTCCATTTACACCGGGACGAGCCGATGCTTCGGATGAAGAAACCGATGTAGAATCATTTAGATACCTTGAGCCGAATTCAGATGGATTTCGTAATTATGAAGATTCCAGATATGAAGCAAAAGTTGAGGAAATGCTGATCGATAAAGCACAACTTTTAACTCTTACCGTACCTGAAATGACGGTTCTTGTTGGCGGTATGCGAGTTCTTGATGCCAACTTCGATCAATCTAAAAAGGGTGTATTCACTGAAAAACCGGGAACACTTACAAACGATTTCTTCGTTAATCTGCTTGATTTTAATACGGCTTGGAAAGAAACTTCCGAAGAGGAAAATGAATTTGAAGGTCGTGATCGTGGAACAGGTGAAATGAAATGGACAGGTTCAAGAGTTGATCTTATCTTTGGCTCAAACTCCGAACTACGGGCAATCGCTGAAGTTTATGGATGCGATGATGCTAAAGAAAAATTTGTCCAAGACTTTGTAGCGGCGTGGAATAAAGTTATGAATCTTGACCGCTTTGATTTAAATTAATTTTAGAATTGTTTGTAAATTCGTAAGACAATCCTATGAGGCAGTTCGCCAACGAACTGCCTTTTTTGCGATTCTAACCCAATCGTAAAAGTGTTTTTTTCTATCCATAGTTGATCCTAATTTGTCATAAATTGTGTCAAACTTTTATGAATTAGCAATCACAACTGCAATCACAACAATCACAACTGTCACAGCAACCATCCGCACCGCATTCGCAACAACAATCACCACAATCACAACAATCACACCAGCTACTTTTATCATCTTGCGACATATTGTTTTTAGGATTATTTGTTGGAATGTCAGGATAAAGTCTGTCCGCGTTCTTAGATAAAACAGGTTTTGCCGTCATCAAAACCGAACCCAAAATCCCGCCGAGAAACATTAAATTAAAACTCAGATCAAAACATTCTCCGGCTGATCTCGCTTCACGACTTTGTGCCGGTGCAACCAAAGCAAATCCGAAAATAAACAGAAAAACAAAAGGCATCTGCCACGAATAATTTTTCGCAAGACTTTTTGCAGTTTCAAAAGCCGAACTCCATCTTTCGGATAAAGTTATTTTCGGTTTTGCTTGACAAACTTTTTTCGCTTTGAGAACCGGCAAATTTGTTTTGAATTTATTCTGCAAATTTTGATTTAGGCGTGATGAGAAAATTGTTTTTTGATTTTCGGTAAATGGTAATTGATAAATATATTCAATAATTTCGGTCTCTAATTCATTGATGATTGCTTTGATTTTGCGTTTTGATGTTGCTGAAAATTTATCTTCATTCAAGTCAAAAGCCGCTCGAAATGCGTTAAATTTTCCGTTGCGAAAATCTTTTTCATAATCTTCAAAAGCATCAAGCAAATAAATCAATTTTCCGAATGCAAAGCCAAATTTATAAGCTGAATCCTGCAATTCATCTTTGCCGATAATTTTTACGCCTTCACGGAAAAACATCGCAGTTGTTTCGGCAGTCGGTTTTGCGAAGTCAGATAAATTTCCCTTTTTGGATTCGATTATTTCCTGCTTTTGCAAAATATTTTCCACTTCATCAAGCGGAAAGTTCCACATCTTCAAAAACTTTTCTGCTGTTTTGAATTCTGTTAAAAACGCTTTGTTAGCAAGATGATAACGGGATTTTTTCTCATCGGAAATATGATCGGCGAGTTTGAATTTCGTGAGAATTATATTAGTTGCGGCGGCGAATTGAAGCGAAATCGGCATTTCGTTTTTCGGCAAACTCAAACAATTATAGGATTGATATTGTGCTTGCCAATTTTCAACATTTTCACCGCTCAAAGCAGTTAAAATCTCAGCGAGAAAAACTGTATCATGATTAAGCAGAAAACGTGATTTTTGCCCATAGATCGAACCGATTGTTTTGCAAGTTCCGCAATAATTCAGACGGCGAAAGTTTTTTTCATCCGCTGACAAACCACATTTTTTGGCACGCATCAAACCGAACATATTTGAGAAATTCTACTAAAAACAAAATGCTTTTACTGCAAATTTATAAACTAAATAATCCCCAAAACCCATTAAAAATCGAGGCTAAAATAAATAAACTGACAATGATCGAACCGATCAAAATTGCTATCAAAATTGCAATTATCGCAAATATAAAAATATAATCACCCGTTGTTCCGGTTCCTTGTCCCTGTCCGTGTTCGCGGATCAAATCCATATTTTTTTTATTCGATTTCCAGAAAAAATCGAACGCATCGCCGATAAACGGGATCGTTCCGACGACATAATCCAACCCGATATTCAAAGCCATCCGAAACAAAGTAATTTTCGGGACTCCGTAACGAACACCTGCAACCAGAATATAAAATGAAACAAGTGCCGTCGAAACATCGCCAACATTCGGGATCAAACCGATTAACGAATCCAAACCGAATTTCCAACCCGTTCCGGGAATTCGAAAAAGTCCGTCCAGATAAG
>JBGTHN010000723.1:0-4099 GCA_041746235.1 Pyrinomonadaceae bacterium
GATTATTACCGAACTGAAAAAAGAGTTAGAAATTCACCGCTCAAAATAGATTTGGCTTAATAAAAAAAAATAAATGTAAGATTTTGTAAGAATTAGTCATAATAAGTATAGCCTTCATAATATTCGGTTTTGAAAAAAAAAATGAAGCGAAACTTAAAAGATTTACTACAGATATTTTTCTCGTCACCCATTATTTTAATGGCGTGTATTGGTTTGCTCGTTTTGGGCTTGTCAGCATTTTTCCAATTTCAACGTATTTCAAAAAGCCAACCCGAAAGTTTAATCGCACTCAATAAAGCCTTCAAAAATCAAAGACCTGTCGAAGCACGAATTACCGATTTTGATTATGCACCGCTAAAAAATGAACGCGGCAACAATAACGAAAGTTTCGATAAAACCAACTTCGACCTCGCCAAAATGCTGGCACTCAAAGACGCATCTGAGAATCGTTCTGCCGAAAATCTATACGCATTAGGACGGATTTATTTAACCGAAAAAAAATTAAACGATGCCATCGAGCAATTTGAAAATGCTCTTGAAACTTCACCAAATCTTACTAAATTGCACAATGATCTGGGCATAGCTTTTATGGAAAAAGCGTTGGAAAAAGAAGAAGGCAGTCTTGAATTATTCGCTAAAGCCAACGAGGAATTTGCCAAAGTTATTGAATCGGATAAAAATTTACCGGAAGCCCATTTCAATCAAGCCATTTGCATTGAACATTTAAATTTGCCAAATCAAGCCAAAGAAGCGTGGGAAAACTATCTGAAATTAGATTCAAATTCCCAATGGGCAAATGAAGCCAAAGAACACTTACAAATACTTAAAGAAAATAAACCGATCAGCAAAACGAAAGAAGATGTATTGCAAGATTTTTTGAAAGCAAAACGAAATAATGATGAAGAAAAAGCCTGGCAAACATTGAGTAGAAACAGAGAAATGATTACCGGCAAATTAATACCACAACAACTTATATTTTTATTTGTAGATAGCAAAAATAAAGTTGATGAGGCTAAAGCCAAAGAAGCTTTAGATGCTCTGTTTTATGCGGGTAAATTGGAAGAAGAAAAATCAGGTGATTTATATTGGCGGGATATTGATAAGTTTTATTCAAATGTTGCCGAAAACAAGATTCCAATGTTAAAGAAGGCAGAGGATTTGATGAGAGATGCCTACGAACTACGCTTCAGACAAAAGTATGCTGAGTCTTTGGAAAAATTTGTTTCCTCAAAAACATTTTTTGCAAAAGCAGGTAATACGGCAGAAAGCAAAATGTGTGATTATTGGATCGCACAGCATTTTTTTCAACTAAATCGTTTGAGCGAGAGTAATGAAATTTTCAATGACTTAGCCAATCTTGGCGAAACAAAAAAATACAAATGGATAGCGACACAAGCACTTGTCCGACTGGCTTATGCGGTTAGTTCAGATAACAATCATTCAAAAGCTATTGAAGTTGCTAAAAACGCCCTAAATTATGCTATGGACACCAATGATATTTATAATCAACAAAGAATTTTTTCAATACTTGCAGAAGATTATAAAAGTTTAGGGCGAATTGACATTTCACTCCAGTTTTCGGAAAAGAGTCTAAAAATCGGTCGATTGCCGGAAGCCAGTCTCAGGCAGAAATGGAGAGACTACGAAACTGTTACTCTCACATTTCAGGAGATTCAGTTTTACGATACATCTCTCTCATTTCAAAAAGAAGCCCTCGAAGTAACTAAAGCTGATGGAGATAAACATAATGAGCAAGTTTCATATGTATATCTGGCAAGGTTATATATGTTTCGTGAGATGTATGATAAGGCAGAACAATTTATAAAAGAGAGCATTAAAATTGCTTCAGGATTTCCAGATGAAGAGGTCAGGAAAAGGAGTTTAGCTCATTCTACATTTCAATATGGACAATTAAGGAGATTGGAGAAACGATATGATGAGGCAATAAGTTTTTTGGATGAAGCCGGAAGTTTTTATGACGGCTCGGAATATCATTTGGGAAAATATAGTACACATAAAGAAAAACTTCTAACCTTTTTGAAAATAAATGATGCCAACAGAATCAGAGCCGAATTAAAAATTATTTTAGATATTTTTCGTACACACCGATCTCAGATACTTATAGAACAAAATAGAAACAGTTTTTTCGATAACAAACAAGACATATATGAAATTGCGATTGATTATGAATTTGGAGAAGGAAATTACAAAGATGCTTTTGATTATTCAGAAGAATCGCGTTCACGCTCATTGCTTGATCTGCAAAATTCTACTATTCAGGTGTCAAAAGAGGAAAATCAGCCGGAGATTAAATTCTCGCCAAGCGTTACAATTCCTCTGAAATTATCGCATATTCAGGCGGAATTACCTGATAATGTTCAGATTCTGCAATACACAATTTTGAATGATAAACTTTTGATTTGGCTTGTTACAAAAGACAATTTGCTTGTCAGAAAAGTTGAAGTTTCCTCAGAAGATCTCAATAAAAAAGTTTCGGGTTATCTTAATTTAATCAAAAACAATAAAGAGTTAAGCGAGCAACTTGAATTATCGAAACAACTTTACGAAATTTTGATCAGTCCGATTGCAAAGACACTTGATGCAAACAAAAAGATTTTTATTATTCCCGATAAGATTTTGTTTCAGTTGCCCTTTGCGACGCTTTACTCTGATAAGTATCTTATTGAGAACTATGAAATTGCTTATGCCCCAAGTTCGAACGTGTTTTTGTTTTCTACCAAAAGAGCCGGAGAAAGTATTGTAAAAACTGAGGAAAATTTATTAAGTGTCGGAAATCCAACATTTAGCCGCGAAGTGTTTAGAGATTTACAGCCTCTTCCATCCGCCAAAGAGGAAGCTGAGAAAATTGCTAAAATTTATCAAAATTCAACTATTCTTACTGAAACAGATGCAACGAAAGAACAGATAAAGAATAGATTGAAAACATCGAACATAGTTCATTTTGCGGGGCATTATATTGTAAATGAGAAATCTCCGATGCTTTCAAGCTTGGTAGTAGCGGGCAAAAATGAAGAAAAAGCAAGTTTAGCCAATTATGAAATTATTGGTGAGAAACTTTCGCAAACGCGGTTAATCATTCTTTCGGCTTGTCAGACAGGAGTTGAAAAATACTACAACGGAGAAGGAATGATCGGGGCTTCGCGAACATTCCTGGCGGTCGGTGTCCCGATAGTGGTTGCAAGTCAGTGGGAGGTTGATTCGGAAGCGACCAAAGAACTTATGATTCGCTTTCACCATTTCAGAGGAAAAGAAAAACTTCCGACGATTGAAGCACTTCGTCGGGCACAATTGGAAATGTTGCACAATGAAAAATACAAACAGCCCTATTACTGGGCAGGGTTTGCAACCTTGGGCGGCTATGCAAAATTTTAATTTTTCAAAATAACAAATAAACAATAAGGAGAAAACTATGTCATTAGATTTAGAAAACATTGTGAGTAATAGAAATGTCGAAGTTAATATATTTGGATTGGCTCTTAGTCATTTCGATAATAGTTTAAAACAGTGGAGATTGTTTTTCCCGAAGGCTTCGCAACATAAACTCGAAATAAATATAAAGAAATTTGATATTTCTGATCCGGAAGAACCGAAACGAATTGGCAATGCTATAAAATTTACTTTCCCTTCCTATGTGGATTCCGATCCCCCACCGTCAGTTAAAATACAGGTCAAGAGTAATAATCCTGTCGTAGCCACATACGAAAAACCTCAAGTTGAAAAGATAATAGACTTTTCTGAAATTCATGGACAGAAAGGTCAAACGAAAAAAATTCATCTTTCGAATGACCCGAAAAAATTTCAAGGGTTTCTGACAGTAAAAAACTCTACATTATTTACTTATCAAGAAAGTGGTGAGGAAAAATATGATCTCTGGAAAGTTGAGCCTCAGCCAAACCCAGCACAAAAGACAGTTGTAGAGCCAAGAAACAGAGAAATCGGCAAAACAGGCAAATTCAGTTTCATAAATCGAGATGACCAGTTTGACAGGGCCGCCCTCCCCAGGCGCCTCGCACCCACGCTTCCTAACACGGCCTCAGCGCCCCAGCTGACGCCGAAACTGCCCCGGCGAAACGCCATA
>JBGTHN010000724.1:0-10800 GCA_041746235.1 Pyrinomonadaceae bacterium
AACAATTAGGGAAAGTTCCCGTAGAATGTAATGATTTTCCGGGATTTGTTTCAAACCGTGTATTGATGCCGATGATAAATGAGGCAATTTTCTGTTTACACGAAGGCGTTGCGACCGAAGAATCAATTGATGAAATAATGAAACTCGGAATGAATCATCCGATGGGACCTTTAACTCTTGCAGATTTTATCGGTTTGGATGTTTGTTTAGCTATAATGAATGTATTGCACGAAGGATTCGGCGATTCAAAATATCGTCCTTGCCCGCTTTTGATCAAATATGTTGATGCAGGTTGGTTAGGTAGAAAATCCGGTCGGGGCTTTTTCGATTACTCCAAAAATTAAAAAGAAAGGAAAAAAAATATGCGGAAATTATTATTAGTAATAATCTTGTTGGCGTTTAGTTTGGCGATTTCGGCACAGGTCAGTATTTCGCCGATGAATATAAAAGAACGAACTTTAGCAAATGGTTTGAAAATTGTTACTGTGCAGGACAAAGCAAATCCGGTTGTAACAGTTCAAGTTTGGTATCGAGTTGGCGGAAAAGATGATCCAAGCGGAAAATCAGGTTTTGCACATATGTTTGAACATATGATGTTTAAAGCGACAAACAATATGCCGAATGAAAAAATGGATAGATTAACCGAAGATGTCGGAGGTTTTAACAATGCCTTCACATCCGAAGATGTTACCGCATATTATGAAGTTGTTCCTTCAAACTATTTGGAAACATTGCTTTGGGCGGAATCCGACCGAATGGTGAATTTAGCAGTTGACGAGAAAAATTTTGCTTCGGAAAGAGATGTAGTAAAAGAAGAATATCGTCAAAGTGTCGAAGCAAATCCTTATGGAATGTTGTTTAGATTATTTGATTCTCTGTCATACAAAGAACATCCATATAAACGCGGAGTTATCGGAAATTTAGATGAACTAAACGCGGCTTCATTGCAAGACGCTTTTAAGTTTTATGGAGAATATTATCGTCCCGATAATGCTTCGTTAATTGTTGTCGGTGATTTTGATGAAGAACAATTAAATCCCTGGATAGATAAATATTTCGGTCGTTTGAAAAATCCGAGTAGTGAAATAAAGCGTGTTTCGGTTATCGAACCAAACCGAACATCGGTGGAAAGATTTGAAAAACTACGTCCGAATGTTCCTTTTCCGGCAATTGGAATAACATACTTTGCACCGACTTCAACAGATGCAGATGTTCCGGCTTTGAAGATCGCCGAAGCGGTTTTGTCGAGCGGCGATAGTTCCAGACTTTATCAGCAATTGGTTTATAAACAACAACTTGCACAAGAAGCATCTTTCTTTGCTGACATAAGAACAGATAAAGGTTTACTGGTATTTTATGCAATTTCAGCGAGCGGAAAAAAATTAGAAGATATTGAATCAGCTTTTTTGGCAGAAATAAAAAAACTTCAAAAAGATGGTCCGACAGCACAGGAACTTGAAAAAGCAAAAAATAAAATTATTACCGGATTGTTGCAAAATCGTGAATCGGTTGACGGCAAGGGATTTGATATTGGTCGTGCAATAATTTATCAAAACGATCCAAAAGCAGTAAATAACGACGTTGCAAAACTTCAAGCAGTAACGGCAGAAGATGTTGTAAATGTATTGAATAAATATTTTCAGGAAAATACGCGTGCTGTGATTTATTACAAAGAAGGCGTTGAAAAAGGAGAAAAATAAAAAATGAAAAAACTTAAACCAGTTATCAGTTATCAGTTATCTGTTATCACATTTATTTTGTTCACCGTTTTCTGTACTCTTGCACAAAAACCAAGTGAAACGCCGCCACCGCCTTCGCAACCACGTTCGGTAAATATTCCCGAAGTAAAGGAAATGACATTACCGAATGGTTTGAAAGTTGTAGTTGTTCAAAGAAGAAATCTTCCACTTGTTACAGTTTCACTTTTAATAAGAAGCGGTGCAGATATTGAAGATGACAATCAAGCAGGTTTAGCAAATATGACCGCCGATTTGCTTATCAAAGGAACTGAATTTAGAACCGCAACTCAGATTGCTGAGCAAATTGATTTTTTAGGAGGAAGTTTAAATTCAGGAGCAAGTTGGAATGCTTCAACCGTTACTTTGAACATAATGAAGGACAAATTAGGCAAAGCATTATCAATTATGTCCGATGCGGTTATTCGTCCTAATTTTCCCGAAAAGGAAGTTTCCTTAGCAAAAAAACAGACGCTTGACGGATTTGCCGTAAGTCTTACCCAACCCGGGACTCTTCTTGCTTATGTTGCCAGTCGTTATACTTATGATGAACATCCAAGCATCGGAACAATGCAGACGATCGGCAAAATCAGACGAAATGACATTGTTACATTTCACAAGGAAAATTATGTGCCGGATAATTCCGTTTTGATAATAACAGGTGATATCACCCCCGATCAGGCTTTTCGGTTCGCAGAGTTGTTTTATGGTGGCTGGCAGAAAACTCCAGTTAGAAAGGAGATAATTGCAAATATAATGGAGGCACCAAAGGAACATCCAAAAATATTTACTTCGAGGTCTGATGTTGTTCAAAAGATCCCGGTAGTTGATCGAATGTTGGTAGTAGATCTGCCCGATTCAGGTCAAGCCGCAGTTGGTTATGCTAAAAAATTGTATACCGGACGTGCAAACTGTTTTGGTGAAGAAGAAGCAGAAAACATTAAATGCGGTTCAAGTGCAATTTATTATCCAGCCAGCGTTTTGAATTCAGTTCTCGGTGGAAGTTATTCATCACGACTTAATCAAGAAATCCGTTTGAAACGTGGTTTAAGTTACGGGGCGAGAAGTGGTTTTGCTTGGCGTGGATTTGATACAAATTTCAATGTAAACACGCAAACTAAAAATGAATCTGCGGCGGAAGTTGCCGATCTTATTCAAATTGAGATCGAAAAACTTGCTAATGAATCAATTTTAGAAGAAGAAATGATTCCACGAAAAGCTGTTGTCGTCGGTGGATTCGGTCGCGGTTTGCAATCAAATGACGATTTGGCGGCTCGTTTAAGAGATTTATATTTGTATGACATAAGTCCCAATGAACTAAATTCATTTATAAATGATGTCGGAGAAGTTACCGATGATGATATAAAAAACTTTGCATCAGATAATCTTATGAGCGGAGATGTAATTATCGTCGGAGATGCCAAATTGTTTATGGATGATTTGAAAAAGCGTTTTCCAAATCAGAAAATTGAGGTTATCAAAGCCAGCGATTTGGATTTGAATAGTCCAAATTTAAGGAAACGTGGCAGTCGTTCAAAAAAATAAACATTTGAAATTTGTTTTGTAATAAAAAGACCTTGAGGTTTGAAAACTTCAAGGTCTTTTTGCTTTCTAAAAAAGTTCAAATTTAATAGTCAGAAATTTCTTGGGATTTTGCCGAAAATCATAGATCAACTTAGTGCTTTCACTCGAAAGTTGATTTACATTAGACATCGTTTGATTGAGATTATTGTAAAGCGTTTCGTCTGTTAAAAGTTTTCCGACCGTTCCCTTACCGGCTTGTGCGTCGTTTATTAAAGCATCAACTTTTGTGGTCAAGTCGTTTAATTTTGTAAGAGAAATTCTTGCATCTTCATAAAGTTTTTCATCTTTCAAGAATTTTCCGGCAGTTCCTTTTCCTTCATTTAATTCTCTAGTTATTGTTTCAAACTCTTTTGAAATTTGATCTATACGTTTGATCGCCGGTTGGAATTCTTTGAGCGTATTTCGAACATCTTTTATTGTTGCTTGTGTTTCATTATAAACAGCATCATCCGACAAAAATTTTCCGGCAGTTCCTTTACCGTTTCTTAAATCCTTTGAAATTTGATCCAATTGAGAAACTGTATTATTCAAATTATTATAAAGTGTCGGGTCATTTAATAGTTTTCCGGCAGTTCCATCGCCTTGTCTAACGCTGTCTATAAGATTCTGGACTTTTAGCATTGAGAGTTTGGCTTCAACGACTGTTGCATCAAGATTTTTATAAAGTGATTCATCATTGATGATACTGCCGAGAGTTCCTTCACCTTGATTTGCTTTATTCAGAATTTCATTCGTCGGAACTGCAAGTTTATTTATTTGTTGCAAAAGATCATTTCCTGTTTGCGTTAATTGATTGATGGAAATTGAAGCACTTGAATCAAGAACGTGATCGGAACGAACAGCCGAACCTTCGGGAGTTCCAGGCGTAATATTTATCAATTTGTCGTTTGCTAAAACGCTGGTTGCGACGAGTTGTGCGGTTGAATCTGTCCTAATTCGTTCGGAAATCGGCTTTCCGTCAAGCATTTTGTCTATGCTGAAAACTGCTTCAATTTTTGCATCTTCGGGACTGTCAGGCGGAAGAAATCTGATGTCTGTAACTTTTCCGATAGTTACTCCGGCAAGTTGAACTTCCGAACCTTCACGCAACCCATCGGCACTCGTAAATCGGGCTTTTAGTCGCAATCTATCAGCAAACGGATTAAAATCGCCGGTCGAATTTAAAATCAAAAAACCTAAAACCGCAAGTCCGAATAGAATGAAAATTCCGACACGAAGTTGGCTGAATCCAAGACCTTTATTACTCTTTGGCATAATTTAAAATCAAAACTTACTTTCCAATTTGAATAAAAAATAAAACTTTAAGTTGTATAAAAAAATTGAACAGAAAGGGAAGTTTATAAAAGCTATTTACCGTTTAAGAATTTTTGAATATACGGGTCTTTGTTTGCCCGTAATTCTTCCTCTTTACCTTCAAAAATAATTTTGCCTTTATAAATCATTATAATTTCTGTGTTTATCAAACAAAACCGCTCACCTTCTTCTTCAAACAATATTTCCCCGTCATCATTTGTGATGGCATATTCTTGCGAAAGATAATCCAGATTTTTCATTTCGTGCGTAACAAAAATTGACGAAACATCTTGAATATCACGGAGTTTTATTGCTAACTCACAAATTGTTCGAGCTGTCGGTGGATCTAATCCTGCGGTTGGCTCGTCAAAAAGCACTATAGACGGTTCACCGATCAATGCACGAGCAATTCCGACACGCCGACGCATTCCTCCCGAAAGTTCCGCAGGCATTTTTTCAATGGCATCATCAAGGTCAACAAAACTCAGCATTTTTTTGACTT
Source organism: Pyrinomonadaceae bacterium (assembly GCA_041746235.1). Classification (GTDB taxonomy): domain Bacteria; phylum Acidobacteriota; class Blastocatellia; order Pyrinomonadales; family Pyrinomonadaceae; genus Aridibacter. Next base: position 5,116 of record JBGTHN010000724.1, read on the forward strand.
CTTTTTCAACTAAATCTTCACTAACTCCTTGTTCGTGAAGACGATAGGCAACATTATCATAGACTGAAAGTGAATCAAATAATGCTCCATCTTGGAAGACCATTCCGATCTTTTTACGAACATTCATCATCTGTGATTCCGTAAAAAAAGTTATTTCTTCGCCATTAATAAGTATTTCACCATCGTCGGGCTTCAAAAGTCCTAAAGTTAAACGAATGGTAGTTGATTTACCGCTTCCGCTTTGTCCAAGAATTATTTTTGTTTCACCCCGTCGGACTTTGAAACTTACGCCATCTAAAATAATTTTGTCATCAAAGGAAAGGCGAACATCTCGAAATTCAATCGCTGGAATTGCTCTGTCTGCACGAAAAAAAGACGAACCGAATTCAGGTGAATCGAACTTAATTTCTTTTAAATCTTGTTCTTCTGTTTGTGAAGAATCCATATTTTATCTAAATACTTTTTTATATAAATTTAATTTATGCGACCGCTTTCGATCCGAGAATATGTTGTAACCCGCGAGATAAAAAGAAGTCAACAATAATGACAACAATTGACGAAAGCACGACGGCATTTGTTGTTGAACGTCCGACACCGACAGTTCCGCCTTTTGTGCTGAGACCTTTATAACAAGAAATGCTCCCGATAATAAGCCCAAAGACCAAAGGTTTTATCACACCGCCAAGAATATCTTGAATTGTGATTCCACTGCGAACCGACGTGATAAAAAGGTTATAATCAAGCCCGAAGATGTTATTGGCAACAACGCCACTTCCTAAAATACCGAAAACATCTGCGGCGACCGTTAAAAGTGGAAGCATTAAGATCAAAGCAATTATTCTTGGTGCAACCAGTTTTTTGTATGGATCAGTTCCTAAGGCACGCATCGCGTCAATTTGTTGTGAAACGACCATTGAACCAAGTTCTGCGGAAATTGCCGAACCGATTCGACCGGAAACCATTAAGGCTGAAAGAACCGGACCGAGTTCTCGAATCAATGTAAATGCAACAAGTTGACCTGTCTGGCTTTGTCCACCGTAATATTCAAGCGTCGGATAACTTTGTAAAGTTAAAACTCCGCCTGTAAAAAAACCTGTCAAGATAATGATCGGCAAAGAACCAACACCAATTATATCCATTTGTTTAATGGTTTCGACAAAATAGGTCGGACGTTTAAACAGACGAATGAACGCATAATAAATCAAATACGTTATCTCTTGCAGTTCAAATAGAAATTGTTTGAATGGATTCATTTAAATGAAAAACTAGATGTAATCGGTTAAATTCTAAACTGTCTTATAAGTTCATTTTGTTAAAATCTTAATAACTAGATTACAACGAACAATGGAAAACAACAACAAAAAAGCCGACTTTTTATCAAAGTCGGCTTTAACTTTCAAATAAATCATTACTCGAAATTAATATATTTACTGAGGACGATTTCGGTTTGGTAATGGTCTCTGTCTATTATTTTGATTATTTCTATTCATTTGTCGCCTGTTTTCCTGTTGTCTTCTGTTTATTTGTCTTTGTTGTTGCTGTTCCTTAAATTTAGTGCGTATATCACGGAATTTAACCAGTTGATCCGGTGTCAAAACATTTCTAACAGCAACTTCCGACATTGCACGTATTTTGGCGATTTCACCTTGGGCTTCGCTAACTTCGCGGATTTTATTCTTTAATGATGTTTCATCCAAAGTATCTGAATAAATCAAATCATCAAGTTCGGTTTTCGCTTGATTAAATCTACGTTGTGCTTGTTGCAGCATTGGTCTTCTTTCTTTATTTATATTTCTAATTTGTAATTGCTGTTCTTTGGTTAAGCCCAACTCTTTAGCAAGAATATCGCCTCTATCGGGTGGACGATCATTTTCAACATCTTGATTATCAAAATCATTCGGTGGTGGTCTATCCTGAGCAACTACAAATGAAATTGCGAATAGAAGTATTAAAATTGTGAAAATTAAGTTTATCTTTTTCATTTTATATTTCCTCAAAAAAATTATCTGTCCGAATCAACATCAACAAATAAATCACTTAAACGTAAATCTTTTTCTTCCGTGTCATCAATTGCTACATTGCTCAATCTCGGAACTTCTTGAATTTGTAAATTATTTTCTTTATTTTGATTCAATTTGTTTTCCTTATTCGCAATCAAAGGATTAGATTCCTGTTTGACCTGTTTATTCCTAATTGTTTGTTTATTGGTATTTGAATTATTATCAGGTTGATTTGTCTTAACAACAGTCTTTTCTTCAATTTTGTTTTCTTGTTTTAATGCAGGCGTTGTTTTAACAGTTTTTTTATCAGCAACTTGTGAATCGTTTTCTAGATCGTTGTTTTCATCCTTGGCGATTTCCGAATTTTGTTGTTTCTGTGAATCATCAAGTTTTGGTGAAACAACAGTTTTATCTTTTGGTGTTTGTTTGTCAGCAAGATTTTCTTGGTTTGTGTTTGAATTTACAAAAAACCAAACCATACCAAAAACTAACGCCAAAACGCCGAATGCCATAGAGGTTTTTATAAAAACAGGTGAAAGTGTAAATAAATCAGGTATATTGTCTAACCAAGATTTTTCTTTTTCTGTATCAACCGAAATAATTTCGGATTGATATGGAATATCAATTTGTGGTGTAACCAATTGTGAAAACTCGGTATCACGCCATTCCTGAATTGAAAAGCTCACCGAAGAAAAAGCCGCAACTTTATCTACACATTTTGAACAAACGCTCAAATGCGTTTCAAATGTTACTTTTTCCGTTTCTATCATTTCGTTATAAATATAAGAAACGATCTCTTCGGAAAAGTTACAAATTGGATTCTTTTTTCTGCTATCAAACATTTTATCCACCATTTTTTGCTCCTAAACTACTTCTAACTTAATTCTTTCTAATTTCATACGAAGTTGGTTAAGTGCTGTATAAAGTCGGCTTTTGACCGTGCTGAGCGGCATATCCATTGCGTCGGAAATTTCTTGAAATGTCATTTCTTCAAATTCCTTCATAATCACAACCTGTTTTAATTCAGCAGGCAAAGATTGGACGGCTTGACGCACAGCTAACAATTTTTCGCTCTGTTCAGTTAGATTCGAGGGCGAATAACGTGCAGGTGCTTCAAAAACTTTTTCTTCTGCCGATTCGCTGTCATCAAAAAAACTTTCAGAACGGGTTTTGTCACGTCTTTTTCTGGTCAAACATTGATTTACTGCAATTCGATGTAGCCAGGAAGAAACTTTTGCTTCACCTCGAAAACGACTTAAATTCTTGTAAGCCGCGATAAAAGCATCCTGAGTTGCATCTTTGGCTTCATCCTCACGTTTAAGCATACCGAAACAGAGAGCGAATATTTTACGCTCCCATCTTTTGACGATTTCCCCGAAAGCATCAGGGTTTTCTTCGACCGCCAACTTTACAATTTGCTCATCCGATAAATCTGAAACCATAAATCTCCGAAACTAAACTTTCAAGAGAATTTTACAATAAACTAACAGAGTTTGAAACATTTTCATACTCAATTGTTTTGACGCATTAGAAACTCAAAAAGTCGAACAGTTTATTGAAACAGCATAAAATAATGCTTATTAAAAACTGAAAACTTTTAAAGTTACATTTATTTTAATATTAATTGTAATTTTAGATATGGTAAGAAGTGTCTGAATTGCTGTGAGTATTTGATATTTCGCTGTTTTCCAAATCAGTTTCTCGAGGTTGGTTTGATACTTTTTTTGAGATGGAATCAATTTCTTGACCAAAAGAATGTTGATTTCTTCGGTCATTTGATTCTGAACCAAGCGAAACACTAAGACCTGTTAATTTTACTCCTCTGTTACGCAAAATTGTAGCAAGTTCTTCGGCTTTGGCATTTAATTGGTTTTTGATAGATTCGTTGGCGGCAATGAATTCTGCAATAATTCCTTTGTCCTTGCCAATCGTTAATTTTAATTCCAAGCCTTGTAGAACAGAGTGTTTTAATTCGATTAAAACTTGTTTTGAATCGGCAAATGTTTGTGAACGAATTGAAGAAATTATTCTTTCTAAATCGGCGATATGTAAAATGGCACGCGAACCCGGATTATTGATTTCTGTTGAATTTGTTATGTTGTGTGTAAAATTATTACCAAAACCTTCTTCTTGATCGGAGTCTGATTTTCCTTTTTCTTTTTCTTTAACATCTTTTGAATCAAGACCTGATTTTGAAGTATTGATATCTTCTTTTTCAATTTTATTATCGTGACTTGTATTTTTTGTGGGATTATCCAAACGATATTCATTTTGGACACTCGTGCCTTTTAATATTAATGCGAAATCTTTCTGATTATTTGAATTTGTAGAGTTTATTCGGTTGTCCAACGTGAAATTTGTTTCACTTTCTTTAAAGTTTGAAACAGATGTACGATTTTCGTTGGGAATTTGATTATTTGTTTTGTTGGACTCAACTTTCATTTCATTAAACCGAATAGTTCTTTTAAATTAGTTACAATACTTCAATAAAATTATCGCAAGTTTTAATCAAATGTTTCTCATATAAAAAAAACAACCCGAATTTTATTAATTCAGGTTGTTTATCTATTTAAATTAAACGTAAACTTATTTTAATTTTTGAGCGGCTTCACGCACAAGTTTTTTAGCATTCGCCAAGTTTATTGATTTGCCATTTTCATCAAGTTCGATTGCTTTCTCGACAGCAAGTTTTGATTTTTCAAACTCTCTTTCGTTAAACAAAATCTCGCCTAATTTATAATATGCTTGTGCCGAATTTGGAGAAAGTTCAGTTGCCCGTTTATATGATTCATAAGCACTAATATTTCGTTTTAATTCGAGGTATAAATCACCTAAAGTAACATAAACATCACCTGTCGGAGCTTCCTTGACAACTAATTCAAGTTCTTTTGAAGCATCATCCCAACGTTTATTTTTTAAATGTGCTTTAGCTAGATCAAAGCGAACCGCAGGTGTATCGAATCCATTGGCGATTGCAGATTCAAATGAAACTCCGGCTTCTTTTGAACGATTTGCAGTTATATGTATATCGCCGATCTTTCTATGGGCAAGTGCAAATTTTGAATTTATTTGGATGGCTTTTTGATAAGCAACAAGTGCATCACCAAATTGTTTGTTTGCAAAATATGCTTCACCCAAAGCGTAATATGGATAAGCTGAATCGGGCATATATTCAACTGCATTCGTAAACGCTTTGTAAGCATTTGCGTAATTTCCTTTGGCAAGTTCGATTTGTCCAGAAGCAAACCAACGCTGGGCTTCAATTTGAATAGCTGTAAAATCTTGCAATTTATTTGCTTGAGCAGTTTGATAGACAAATTCCCAATCGGCAAGTGTAATTGTGTTGGTCTTTAAAGGATTGCCGTATCTTTGGAGAATATCATTGATTTTTTCGGCGGCATCGTTTGCTTCTTTTATTTGTTGGTTTAAAGCTTCTTCAGCCTTTGGTTGTTCAGGCTCTTCTTCAATGACTTTATTAATTAGCAAAAATTCTTTGTTTTCATTACTGACGTTAATCATCATTGAATTCAATATTACTTCACCCGTAGATGTTTTTACTGAAACAAGATAATTACCTTTTGGTAGCCAGGTTTCTAATGTCGCTTCTGCATCAGTGAATCCCAAACTATCTTTACCACGCCAGATTTCTTGGTTCGGTTCGGCTGTTTTGAACTTAACTAAAATT
>JBGTHN010000725.1:0-3587 GCA_041746235.1 Pyrinomonadaceae bacterium
ATCTTGAATCCGGCGGAATCTGTTACATTTTCAAACCTTCGTGAAATTACGGATGAAGTTCTCGCGACGCTTACGCCGCGTGAGGAAAAAGTTATCAAAATGCGTTTTGGACTTGGAAACACAGGTTCGGAACATACGCTCGAAGAAGTCGGACAACATTTCACAGTAACGCGTGAACGTATCCGCCAGATCGAAGCCAAAGCATTACGAAAACTTCGCCATCCATCACGTTCAAGACGCTTAAAAGCGTTCTTGGAAGGTAAACAACAATAGTGTGGTTTTCAATTTTAGATTTGCGATTTGCGATTGAATATTTCTTCGTAGATCGCAATTTTTCTTGGATTGAATCCTTACTTTTTGATAAACTTTTAGATTGCGGTTCTATATGAATAATAAAATTATCGAAAGCTACAGAAAGAAACTGGCTACAGAAGAAGGCTACGTCTTTAATCCGCATGGCGGAACTTTGCGTATAGCTTTGTGTTATCCGAATACGCATTCTATCGGAATGGCGAATCTCGGGATGCACACGATGTATGAACTTTTCAACAAAATTCCCGAAGTTTCCTGTGAAAGAGTTTTCTTGCCCGATAATTTTGAACTCAAAGAATATGAAAAATCCCGCACTCCGCTTTTATCTTTAGAATCACAAACGCCTGTCAGAGATTTTGATGTTGTCGCATTTTCGATCTCGTTTGAAACGGATTATTTGAATATGGCGAAAATGCTGCAAATGTCGCAGATTCCCGTTTGGTCAAAAGACAGAAATCATTTTCATCCATTAATTGTGATGGGCGGTGCGGCTTCATTTTTGAATCCCGAACCGATCGCAGATTTTACTGATATTATTGCGGTTGGCGAAGGCGAAGTCCTTGTTTATCAATTGGTTGATGCGATTTTGGAAAATGATACGAAAGACGAAATTCTTCTGAATCTCGCAAAAATTGGTCGTGGTTTTTATATTCCGTCGCTCTATGATGTGATTTATAACGACGACCAAACCGTTTTTGATTATATTCCAAAAGAGGAAGGCGTTCCGAAACGAATCGGGCGTGCTTTATCGGCAATAAATCCCAAAGAAGGAACTTTGCGTCGTGCGTTAAAACGTGGCGAAACCGAACTTGCAGATTTTTTGATAAATCAAGATGTTTTTTGTCCCTCAACCTCGATCTGGTCGCCCGAAGCGGAAATGGGCGAGAGATTGCTTGTTGAAATTTCACGCGGTTGTTCGCAAGGTTGTCGTTTTTGTTGGGCTGGATACAATTATTATCCGCCGAGAGTTGTTCCGGCAAAAGATATTCTTGCCAAGGCAAAAAAATGGCGTTCTAAGACAAATAAAATTGGTTTGGTTTCAACCGCAGTTTGCGATCATCCTGAAATTTCTACAATTTTAAGAGAACTTCGGGCGATGGATTATCGGATTTCTGTTTCGTCGCTTCGGCTTGATCAAATTTCCGATGAATTACTTGATGCACTCGTCGAATCAAAAGATCAACAAATTGCCGTTGCTCCCGAAACAGGTTCGGACAGACTTCGCCGTGTTATCAATAAAAATCTGACAAACGATGAGATCGTAGATATTTGCGGAGCGGTTTTTGATCGTGGGATGCTGACGATAAAACTTTATATGATGGTCGGTTTGCCAACCGAAACGCAGGAAGATCTGGACGAAATGTTTGTTCTCGTCGAACGCATTAAAGATCGTATGCTCGAAGCCGGAAAGGAATTTGGATACGCCGGAAAAATTATCCCGAGTTTAAATGGATTTGTGCCAAAGCCGAATACGCCTCTGCAATGGGATGCGATTTGCGATGAACGAGAATTGAAGCAAAAAATTAAATATGTCAGCAAGGGTTTGTCGAAAATTCCTAATGTTGAAGTTCGGTTTATGTCGGCGAGAATTGCTCACGAACAGGCTTTGTTTTCATCGGGCGACAGACGTATTTCTAAAGTTATTGAATCGGCGGCACGAATGAAAGGCAATATAAAATCGGCTCTGCGTGAGACTGGAGTTGATCCTGCGTTTCACACAAGCCGAGATCGTTCTTACGAAGAATTTCTGCCGTGGTCAATTGTTGATTCGGGATTATCGTTTGATTTCCTTAAAACTGAAAATGAAAAAGCTCACGAATCTCTTTCAAGTTTACCTTGCCCGGCAGTCGAAAAATGCACAACTTGCGGAGTTTGTCCGACAACTTGGCTGGCAGATGCACCTGAGAGTTTAATACAAATTCAACCTGCAAAAGTTCGTGAAAACTTGCTGATAACTGTTTAATCTAAAACTTCAAAATCTTTTTCAAACCACTCTTTATCGTGAAATGTCAGATGAAACTCTTCATCATCAAAATTTTCACTCCAATTTATTGCTAAGAAAAATTTATCTTGTCCGACCATTTCGATGTGAATTATTCGACCGATCTCGTTTGTCTTGAATGTATTACTTTTGGAACGAACCTTTTTGCCCGATAATTTGTTTGCTTCTTTGAGCGTAAAAAGCGGTCTGTTAAGTGTTTCATTGTCCCAAGTGGTACAATCGTGTTTAAAAGGATTTTCAAAGTTATTAAAAATCACTGAACTTATTCCCAAACATAAAGTTAAAGTGAAAACTAATGAACTTATAAGTATTTTCATATTCGCTATTATTCGTCAAAAAATCCCTTCGGTGTTGCCGAATGATCAAAAATATATAAATAATCGTAAATTCCAAACGGCAGAATCGCTACTTGTTGTTCATAATAAACACGAGCCGTTATGACGTTATTTTTTTCGATAACTTCGACATATGTATCATCAGGCATTTGGTTGCTTTGGACTGCTTTCGTAAGCATTTCTTTGATTACATGGGCAGGTTTTCCGTAGTTTTTAGGTAAAGTAACTCCTTTCAAAACTGCCGTTTCCATTTCTTGTTTAAAACTCGCGGCTTGATATGCAACCGGAATGTAATTATAACCGGCGTGTCCGATCAAAAATAACACCAACATTGTTATGACAAATTTCGAACCGGCACTACCGCGTTCTGAATTTCGATCTTTTAACTTTTTAACTTGTTTCATTGTGTGCGACTCCTTTTTTATTACTTTTTGGAGCAATTTATCTGTGCAAAATCTTGTGGAGAGATTCTTTGATAACCGTCGTTGGAATGTCTTTACTTCTTACTATTTTGGGTTTTCCAATTCCTTCTAAAAGTATCCATTGAAGCGAATTTCCGATTGCTTTTTTGTCATATATAAATAGATCGGATAAATCGTCAATATCAATGTTGTGTGTTTCCGGCAGACTGCCGACGGAAACAACAACATCGTTTAACAATTTTATACTATTGCCGTCACAAAGTTCAAGTCTTTTTGATATTTCACCTGCAACTAAAATTCCCAAGCCAACCGCTTCACCGTGTTTGAAATAATTGTAATTCGTTATTTTCTCCAAAGCGTGAGCTGTCGTATGACCAAAATTTAAGATTTTACGTGACTTAACATCAGTTCTTGCAGTAGATTCCTGTTCATCTTGAGCAACAATTTCCGCCTTAAATGAAACTTGTGCGGCAAGTAAATCTTCCAAATCTTTCACAAAATCTTTATCATCAAATC
>JBGTHN010000726.1:0-2940 GCA_041746235.1 Pyrinomonadaceae bacterium
AAATATGTGACATTCTTATTCCCAATGAATTTACGCGACTTGATACGATTGTCGATATAGTTTTTTCTACTGCTGAGGAAGCAAAACACGAAGATGAGAATTCAATTATCGAAGAGGAAAATGAGAAAATAGCTACTAAGTCAAGATTATCTAAACCATCAGCTTTTCACGATGATTGTGTAGATAAGTTTGCAAAATTAAAAGGTATTAGTTTAATTAAACGCTCAAGGAACAGTTTTACAACGCCTAATAAAGATTTAAATGTTGTATGTTCAGTTTCTAAATATCATACAAAACAAAACTCTTTTTGGTTTGCATTCCATCCTCATCAGCAAGATTTTTTAAAACAAACTTCTGAAAGTTATTTTATCTTGGGGTGTGGTTCTTCTGAAATGACTCTTGCACTTCCATATAATAAATTAGAAAGTTATCTGGATGATCTGTGGACGACAGAAGATGAAAGTCGAACCTATTGGCATCTACGAATATATTCAGATGGTGAAAGTCTTTTGTTAGAAAGGAAAAAAGGGAAAGGTCGTCTTGATGTTTCAGAGTTTAAGATATGATTAGTGATGTGCGAAGGTTTATGGAAGATTATTTTAGTTGATCTATAACATCAAAAAGCCTATACCGATACGTTCCGAAGCCAAACATATACATCTTTTGCCCAATTCGATATGTTCCAAACCCATATTTTTACGTTCCGTAGCTATATTTTTAGGTCTTGAACCTAAACGTTTAGGTCTCGAACCCAAAGTTTTAGGTTCGAGACCCAAAGTTTTAGGTCTGACACTTAAAGTTTTAAGTCTGACACCTAAAGTTTTAAGTCTGACACCTAAAATTTTAAGTCCCGAACCTAAAACTTTAAGTCCCGAAACTAAAATTTTCTATTAAAGACGTAAACGGATATTGAAAGTAATCATCATTTCACGTCTAAAAATTATTTATTTGTATTTATTATTTATCAGACACTTTTGGTTTGCCTGATCTTGGGAAAAATTGCTTGAGTTGGGCTACTTTTTCCGTGTATTCGGATTCGCCTGCATCTTTTTTATATTTTGAGTAGGCGTAATCTCTACGAGAATCCTGATAATTGTCGTAATCGTGCAGAATTTTCGTGCTTTGCATTCGATAGACAAGACTGGCAAGCCTGTTCAACTGACCTTCCAAAAAATTGCGTGAATTATAATCCGACTCAAATGCTTCCCAATCAACATCGGGCGAACTCATCGCGGGCAAATTCTGATGATAATCGCGGACTTTGTTGACGAATAATTTATTTTGTTCGTTGACCGAACCGTACAGGACTCTTTCTTCGTCGGTCAAAGCGACAAATTTTCCTGCAAAGGCGGTTTCGAGTTGCGAGATAAGGTCCTTGATCGTATTGATCTCAGCCTCTGTAAATTTAGATTCGATGATGTTTTTCATTACAGAAAATTCCTTCTAATATGGGGTTTCGGATTTGTAATTCCAAGTCTCGATTTTTTGGACTTGCCGTGTAATATAGTTGATTTTAAAGGGATTTGTCCAGAAAAAAATTATCAGTGGTTTTTGTTACGAAAATTTTTAGTTTTAAAAAAATTCTACACACGTTCCTGTAGCTTATGATTATCGAATTTTATTTGGTAAAATTGTCGAAACAGGCAAAAGTTTCGCACTAAGCATTTTAGGTTCAAAAGTGAATGAAGAAACTCAAGGAGAATCGAAAATGAAAAAGATTTTGTTCAGCACATTTTTCATCGTATTACTATTTAACATTGCTTTTTCGCAGAAAAAATTACCCGAACTTGAAAAGGTTAAACAGATAAAAGTTCTTCAATCAACCCGCGAAGATGTTAAAAGAATATTAAATGATTTTAAAAATGATGACGATGATGAACGCGAACTTACATTTTCCAATGACAATGCGAGTATTGACATTAAATTTTGGGGTGGCGGTTGCAGAGAAGGTGATGGAATATGGAGTGTTCCTTCAAATGTCGTTACAAGTGTCGCCATTTTCCCTGAAAATGAAATTGAATTAAAGGATGTAGATTTTAGTGATTCAAAATTCAAAAAGGAAAAAATAAAAAAAGAATATTCCAAAGATTACGACTTACACGATGAACAAGCAGGTCTGTTAGTTAAAGTTTTAGATAGTGAAATTTACAAGATCATCTTCTATCCGCCGAAAAGTAAAAACGGTTTTTTGTGTAGTGACGAAAGCACATTACCTATAGTTTCAGGTGAGAAAAGATTTGTTGATATTATTCTGCAAAGCTATGAACCTAGAGGGAATCCGGCACCACAAATTAGCGATTTGACTTTAAGTAAAACCGAAATAGTAATCGAATGCAATAAAAATACCGAACAAAATAAACCTTGTCTAACAGGTAAAGAGCATATATCTATTACTACAAATGCAACCTATCCCGAAAACGATCCTTTAACATACAATTACACAGTTTCAGCAGGAAAAATAATTGGAAGCGGACATCAAGTAATTTGGGATCTATCGGGAGTTTCGCCCGGAACTTATACGATTACAGCAACGATTGATGACGGTTGCGGAGTCTGTGTTGCACCAAAAACAGAAACGGTTGTTGTTAAATGATTGATCTTGCGAATGAGATAATTTGGCTCAAACTTGAACTTCCCAAACAGTCTGTTTGCCACGTTTTTATTGCTTCAAATGGATAGATGAGCAATATGATATTGAGCAAAAGGCTGTCGCAGATGGTTAAGAGCAGAATTATTTCGACGAGCAAAAATAAGGCGAGCGACCAGCGGAATTTTAGGTTGTAAGCGACGATGAAACCGAAGGCATTAGCGAGAATATCACCGAAGGAATTGGCAATTGAATCACCCGTATAATCGAGCGAAGCGGTATTTTCGCGGTAAAGACTAATAATATATTCGGAGTTTTCCAAAACTTCCCACGCCGCTTCGATAAAAACCGCC